>JAUQXC010000703.1 GCA_030834825.1 Thermoflexales bacterium | reverse complement strand
GTGGTATCCTGCTGATCGTTTTTGTGGTCAACCTGATCACCTCCGCGCTCTTGGTGGGAGCGGAGCGGGCCATTGTGATCGAGAAGCTGGCGATCGGCAAAGCCCTAGGAGTGAGCGGGCAGCTGTTTGCCGCACAACTGGGCGACTTCATCATGATTGGCCTGATCTTTCTGGGGCTGAGCCTTCTGATCGGCCTGATCTTCTCCTGCGTGGGTCAGCCGCTGTTGGGGTTCATGTTCAGCACGGCCTCGCCGACGGCCTTGCGGAGCGGCAGTTTGCTGACCAATCCGATCATGCTACTGACGATCTCCATCGGCCTGATCGGTAATATCCTGGCCACGATTTTGGTGACCAGTGTGTGGACGCTGGCCTATCGGGAGTGGCGGGCCGATCGGCTGCCGGCGCCTCCGCGAGATGATTTCGCATGACCCGCTGGCTTAGCGGATTGTTCATCGCGCTCGTCGTGTTGAGCGCTTGCGCCGCGCCTGCTCCACGTGTGCAGCCTACGCCCACGCGCCGCGCCGCCGTCGTCTTTCCGCCTACCTGGACGTTGACGCCGGGCCGTCCGGTTACGCCCACATCCACCTGGACGCCGCGCCCCACACACACCATCGGCCCGGCGGCTACTCCCGCGGCTTCCACGATCTTCACGGCGACCGATGAAGTTTTCACGCTGGAAGTTCCCTCGAACTTCACCGCGCAAACGGGGCAGCGGCAGGTGCTGGGGGCCAGCGCTGAGCGTCAAATGAACTATGCTGCCTTCAGCGCGCCGGGCACTGCGCCACAGCCGGCTATCCTGGTGTTTTATAAATGGCCCAATGCTGGAGCCATCTCGAACGACAATGCCTGGGAGCAGGCCTATGCCGTGGCTTCACTCGCCGTAAAAGTGTGCCCGGTGACGCTGACTACCGGCGACGCGCTTGAGATCGACGGCGAGAACGGAAAATACATCGGCTATGTGGATGGCTGCGGGGTACAGGGTGAGTTGGTAGGCTTTGTCCACCGGGGCATGAACTTCGGTGTCTTGCTCGAAGCGCCTCAACCCGTGTGGGAAGAATGGCGTCCCATCTTGCGCGACATCCTCGGTACGTTGCAGTTTAAGTAAAAACAACCTCCCGGAGGCTGGCAGCCTCCGGGAGGTTGTGTGTGCTACCCAAACCGTCCCATGATGTAGTCTTCCGTGCGCTTGTCTTTGGGCTTGGTGAATAACTGTTTGCCCGTTCCCTCTTCGATGAGACGGCCCTGCAAGAAAAATGCCGCGTTATCCGCCACCCGCGCCGCCTGCTGAATGTTGTGCGGCGCAATGACGATGGTGTAGAGTTGCTTCAACTGCTGCATGGAGTCTTCGATCTTCGCAGTCGAGAGGGGATCGAGACCCGACATCGGCTCGTCCATCAAGATCACTTCCGGCTCCAACGCCAGCACGCGCGCCAGACACAAGCGCTGCTGTTGCCCGCCTGACAAGGCATAGCCCGAATCGTTCAACCGATCCTTCACTTCATCCCACAGCGCCGCCTGTGTCAGGCTTTGCTCCACCAGTTGATCGAGTTTTTGCTTGTCGCGCACGCCGGCCAGCCGCGGCCCATACTCGATGTTGGCGCGCAGCGACAGCGGCAGCGGCTGCGGCTGCGCGAAGACGATGCCCACTTTGCGGCGCAGCGCCGTGACATCCACTTCTTTGGCATAGATATCCTGTCCGTCCAGCAGCACGCGCCCCGTCATCGACTTACCAGCGGCCAGATCGTTCAAGCGATTGATCACGCGCAGTAACGTCGATTTGCCGCCGCCCGCCGGGCCGAAGATGACCGTGATCTCGTTGGCATAGATGGTCGAGCTCACGTCGAGCAGACTTTCGGTGCCGTCGTCGTAAGTGAAGTTTAAATGCTCGATGACGATCTTCGGTGTGCGTTCCATGCTCCACCTCTGCGCCTACCACACGCGCTTGCGGCGATAATAACTGCGGATAATCGTGGCGATCAAGGTCATGGACAGGACGAACGCCATCAGCACCAGCGCCGTGCCGAACTGCAACTGCAGCGGCATGCCCGGCACCTGCGTGCTGATCACGAACAAGTGATAGGGCAGCGCCATCGACTTGTCAAGCAGGCTGTCGGGCAGCGTGGGCAAATAGAAGGCCGCCACGGTGAACAGAATCGGCGCGGTTTCACCGGCGGCCCGCTCCAGGCCCAGGATCACGCCCGTGATGATGCCGGGCAAGGCGTTAGGCAGCACCACTTTGCGAATGGTCTGCCACTTGGTCCCGCCCAGGCTGATGCTCACCGTGCGGAAACTCTGCGGCACCGAGCGCAACGCCTCTTCCGCCGTGCTAATGATCACCGGCAGCGTCATGATCGATAAAGTCAACGATCCCGCCAGGATCGACGATCCGAATCCCAACGCCAGTACGAACAGGCCCAGCCCGAACAAGCCGTACACGATCGACGGCACGCCCGCCAGATTGATGATGGCCAGGCGGATCATTCGCGTGAAACGGTTGTCGCGCGCGTACTCGCTGAGATAGATCGCGATCGCCACGCCCAGCGGCACCGAGAAGATCGCCGTCCCGATTGTGAGCCAGAACGTCCCCACAATCGCCGGCCAGATGCCGCCTTCGCGCATGCCATTGCGTGGCGCGCTGAATAAGAACTCGCCGTTGATGGCCGCTAGACCCTGCACCACAATCGTGCCGACGACGAGCACGATCGGCACGATGACGGCGATCGTCACCAGGACGAGAAAGCCTATGCCTAAGCGTTGGATCGCAAATCGGGACATGGTAATCGCATTAAGATAACAGTCGCGCCGATCGTTTGCTCTGCCGGAAGATGGCAAACGACGCGACCAAGTTGACGAGAAACGTGATGACGAACAGGACGATGCCAATGGCAAACAAGACATGGAAATGCGCGCTGCCCTGCGCCACTTCGCCCATCTCGGCGGCAATGGTCGCTGTCATGGTGCGCACCGGCATAAACAACGCACCCGGTTCCAAGGCGACGCGGGCCGCGTTCCCCGTCACCATCAACACCGCCATCGTCTCGCCGATGGCGCGGCCGATGCCCAACATCATGGCCGTCAGAATGCCCGACTTCCCCGCTTTCACCGTGACCATCCAGATGGTCTGCCACTTCGTCGCACCCAGCGCCAGCGCCGCATCGCGATAGCTGCGGGGCACGGCGTCGAGAGCGTCCTCGGCCACGCTGACGATGGTGGGCAGTGCCATGTACGCCAGAATCACAGAGCCGGTAAAGGCCGTCAAGCCGGTCGGAAGGTTGAGGGTCTCACGCACCAGCGATGACAGGATCACAACTCCGAAGAAGCCCAGCACCACCGAGGGAATACCGGCTACAACTTCGATCAGCGGCTTGAGAATTTCACGCAACCACCGGGGCGCGATCTCGGCGATGAAGATCGCCGTCAACAGGCCGATCGGCATGGCGATGATGGCCGCCCCGATCGTCACCACCAGTGAACCAAAGATCAGCGGCAGAATGCCGTAATACTCCTCAATCGGATACCAGCGCGCCGAGAAGAGATTGTCGAGCGGGACTTCTGTGAAGGCGGGCAGACCTTCGCGCAGCAGAAAAGCGAAGATCAGAAAAACGAAGACGATGGCCATGATCCCGCTGCCCCTGATCAGGCGTTCGGCGGCGAATTCAGCCAATGATGTGCGTTTGTGTTCAGTAATGGAGGCGTTCATATCAGTGCAAGGGCACAAAGCCCAGATCCCCCACAATCTTCTGGCCCTCTGGTCCAAGAACCCAGTCGAGATAAATTTTTACTTCATCTTGCGGCTCACCGGGCGTGTACATGAACAGCGGGCGCGCAATGGGATATTGGCCGTTGTTGACGGTGTCGATGCTGGGCTTCACGTATTCACCACCCGCTTGGGGTGCAATCGCCAACGTCTTCACCTCCGGCGTGATGTACCCCAGCCCATCATAGCCGATGGCGTTGGGATTCTGCCGAACTTCGGCGATGATCCCCTCGCTGGAAGGCAATAGCAGCGTATCTTGCGAGAAGAGCGTCTTATTAGCCTGCTGGCCCAGCCGCACCACTTCTTCCAGGAAGTAGACATGCGTGCCCGAATTCGACTCGCGCGATAACAACACGATGGGCCGATCCTCCCCGCCGAGCTCCTGCCAATTGATGATCTTGCCACTGTAGATATCGGAGATTTGCTGGAGCGTCAGCTGCTGCACGGGGTTGTCGAGATGGACGATGACGCCGATCGCATCGCGCGCGATCTCGATTTCATAAGGTTCGACGCCGTTCTGCTGGGCGTCCGCAATTTCTTCCGCCTTGATCTTGCGGCTGGCATTGGCAATGTCGGTGGTGCCGTTGATCAGCGCTGCGAGGCCGGTGCCCGAACCGCCGCCCGAAACCGAGATGCTGATATCCGGACGAATTTTTTGATAGGCTTCGGCCCAGGCCAACGCCAGATTGACGATCGTATCCGAGCCGACGTCTTCGATGGTACGTTGGGAGCCAGCTGACGAAGGTTGCGCGCTGGCCGGACCGCCGCAGGCGGTCAACACCAACACACTCAAGAGGAGCACTAGGCCGAGGTTGCGCATCGCGCGCGATTATATCATGCGGCGATGACTTCTACAAAAGCGGCGCCACAAAAAAGAATCCTCCCGGAGCACCGCGCTGCGGATCCTGGCTGACAGCGTTCAATTCCCCGTGGCGCGGAGAAACCCGGTTTCTACGTTATACGCCAACCTTAAGCCGTGGCGCTGTTCAAAATAGCCAGCTGTTCGTCCGTCAAATGAATCTGCAATGATTGCAGATTGTGCTCGTACTGATCCAGCGAGCTGGCCGCCACGATCGGGATCACCCGTGGCCGTTGGTGCAGCAGCCAGGCCAGCACCAATTGATGACGGCTCACGCCCAACTCCTGCGCCAGCTGGGCGAGTGTCTCCAACCGCACCTCGGCATCACAGCTATTGAAGAGCGGCCAATTGTAATACGCTTCGCGCTTCTGTTCGTTCTCGTAGATGCCTTTCAATAACGGCGAATAAGCGATCAGCGTAACCTCTTCGTTGCAACGCAGATAATCCAGCAGCTCGTCGTCGGCGTTCAACGCAATGCCGAAATCAGCGCCGGGCTTGGGCCGCAGATACGAGTATTGCTGTTGAATCGCGACGTAGCTCGCCCAGCCGCGGGCCGCGCTGATCTGCCGGGCCCGTTCCAACCGCCACGTTCGGAAGTTGCTGCATGCGATGAAGCGCACCTTGCCTTCCTCGACCAGGCGCTGCAACGCCGCCAGCGTCTCTTCCTGCGCCGTCACCCGATCGTCAATGTGGGCATAGTAGAGATCGATATGATCAGTCTGCAACCGTCGCAAACTATCCTCAACAGCTTGTCGGATCACCTGCGCCGATAAATATTCATATTCCTGCCTGACCTGATCCCAGTAGACCTGCCCCTGCCCGTCTCGAATGCGCTTCACATCCTTGAGACGCGCACCCACCTTCGTCGCCAGAAACACCCGATCGCGATTCTTCCGCTCTTTCAGCCACTGCCCCACCAGCGTCTCGCTTTCAGCGCCTACAAATTCACCCCGGCCCACCCACCACGCATAACAGTTGGCGGTATCCAGAAAATCGCCACCGGCCGCCACAAACCGATCCAGCATCTCATACGACGTAGTGCGATCGAGGGCACTGCCCATTAACATACAACCCAGATTGATCTCACTGACGTTCACACCTGTTTTGCCTAAGGCGACTTTCTGCATGTTGTCCTCCAGAGGTTAGGAATTGGATAAATAAAAACCTTGCGAGAGTGGTGAAACCCTCGCAAGGCCCAGAGAAAACTAGAATCTACTTCCGCCGACGATGACCAGCGCCGCGATAAGTAGTGCACCACCGATGAAGAATACCCCCTTGTGTTTCCACAGCCAGGCTTGTCCTTCAGCGTGGAGGCTATGGCGCAGCTTTCGCCCTTTTTTCCTCTGCCGGCCCAACTCGGCCAGCACCGCATATGGCCCCGGTCCATAGAGCCCGTTGAATCCATCGAAATTGTTGTTCATCTGAACTTCCTCATCTCGTTGGCACGCGCCCCGCGTGCACCAGGCTAGAAACCGTTTCCGCCAACCACCAACAACCCCGCGACCACCAACACGCCCAGTACGAGGAACAACACTTTGTGCTGCCACAACCAGGCCTGTGCTTCGAATTGTGAACCGCCATCGCAATGACCCTGCATGACATCCTCCTGATCCTCTTCCGCAGCGCGCACATCACGTACGATCCGCTACCATCTGTGCTGGACCGCCGTATGACGCCTAGAATCCACTACTGCCCGCCAACAGCAGCGCCACCGGCGTGATCACGACCGCTAACGCCAACGCCAGACGCTTCCAGGATGGCCCCTGCGATCCGGCTTGCGCCTTGCGCTGCTTGTTCCACAGGTGGCTGAGTTCAGCCAACGCCACAAACTGCACCGATCCATACATCCCGTTCATACCGTCGAAATTGCCGTTCATGTGAACCTCCTTGATTCAAATTCCGGGTCGCTCTGACTCTCGTTTTACACCCTTACTTTATCAAAGCGGCATCTTTTCAGCGTATGTTGGACCGTATGCGCCAGGCATGGTGCGCGTATTTTCTGCTATACTCTAGGGGCAGTTTCATCTGAGATTCAGGTCATACGCTTCTATTTAAGGTCTCCGATGCTCGAACTCAGACTATTGGGACAATTTAACCTCCGCTTTGACGGCCAACCGATCGAGATTCCATCCCGACCGGCTCAGTCGCTGCTGGCCTACCTCGTCCTGAAACCCGGCACAGCCTATCGGCGTGAGAGACTCGCCGGATTGCTGTGGCCCGACGCCACCGATGTCAACGCGCGCAGCTATCTGCGCCAGGCACTCTGGCGTATTCGCAAGGCACTGGAAGTCACCCAGCGCGACTATTTCCTCACCGACGATCTGACCATCGCCTTTGCGGCCGACGCCGAGCATTGGCTGGATGTTGCGCAGCTGGAACGGGAAATGACGGCCAGCAGCACGACCGCCGAGCTGCTGGAATGCGCGTCCGTCTATCAGGGTGAATTCCTGCCCGGGTTCTATGACGAGTGGATCGCTCCTGAGCGTGAACGACTGCAAGCAATTTATGAACACAAGATGACGTGGCTGCTGGATAATCTGGTCGCCGAACAGCGCTGGCCAGAAGCGTTGGAATGGGGCGAGCGTTGGATTGCTTTGGCCCATGCACCAGAACCGGCTTATCGCGCCTTGATGTTGGCGCACAACGGTCTGGGCGACGTATCCAGCATGGCCGCCGCCTACCAACGTTGTAGCGAGGCCCTGCAGCGGGAATTTGGAGTTGAACCCTCTGAGCCGACACGCACCCTATACGAACAGCTTTCAAAAGGTGAAGGGAGTTCCAATCCCGCAGTCAGCCAGCTGCCGATCGGATCCCGGCCCCCGGTCACGCATAATCTCCCCAGCCAGCTCACCACCTTTATTGGACGCAAACGAGAAGTGGCCGAGGTCAAGCGCCTGCTCACATCAACTCCATCACGGTTGGTGACTTTAACCGGATCGGGCGGCTGCGGCAAAACGCGGTTGGCATTGCAAGCGGCGCAGGAAGTATTACCCGAATTTCCGCAGGGCGTCTGGCTGATCGAGTTGGCGCCTGTGGCCGATCCGGCGCTGGTGACTCAGACCTTGACTATCGCTCTGGGGCTGCGTGAAGAATCAGGCCGGCCCATCTCCACCACACTGATCGATTATCTGCGTGGCCGAAAAACCTTGCTGCTGCTGGATAACTGCGAGCATCTGATCGCCGCCAGTGCGCGACTGGTCGAGACTTTGTTACAGGCCTGCCCGGATTTAACGATCCTGGCCAGCAGTCGCGAACAACTCGGCGTGGCAGGCGAGACAGCCTTTCGTGTGCCTTCGCTTTCCATTCCTGATCCGCGCCACGGAGCAGCGGTTGAAACCTTGTCGCAGTATGAAGCCGTGCAGTTGTTCGTCGATCGCGCCCGACTGGCTCTGCCGCAATTTTCTGTGACGGCGGAAAACGCCAACGCGCTGGCGCAGATCTGCCAACGGCTGGACGGGATCCCACTGGCGCTCGAGCTGGCCGCCGCCCGCGTGAATGTGTTGGGCGTCGATCAAATCGCCGCGCGGCTCACCAACGCGTTTCGTCTGCTCACCGGCGGCAGCCGCACCGCGCTGCCCCGCCAACAAACGCTGCGCGCCATGATGGATTGGAGTTACAACCTGCTCTCGGAAGCAGAGCGCACAATGCTGCGCCGCTTAGCGGTTTTTGCGGGCGGTTGGACCTTGGAGGCCGCGGAAGCCATCGGAGCGGATGAGGACGCCGCGGGCCTGATCCAGCCCGACGATGTGCTGGACTTGCTCACGCAGCTGGTGAATAAATCGCTCGTCATCGCCGAAGAGGTGCAGAGCGATCGGGCGCGCTATCGCCTGCTGGAGACCATTCGCCAGTATGCGCGTGAAAAGATGTTGGACTTTTGCGACACGGATTGTGTCTGGGATCGGCATCTGGCTTATTTCATGCAGCTGGCCGAGCGCGCCGAGCCGGAACTGCGCGGACCGCAGCAGGTGTTGTGGTTGAATCGACTGAAAGACGAAGTGGATAATCTCCACGCGGCGTTGGACTGGTCGCTGGATAGCTATGTGGAAGCAGGCCTGCGCCTGGCCAGCGCGCTGTATCAGTTCACCACCCGCTATGGATCGGTCTGTGCGCTGGCCGAAAAGTTGCAGCGACTCTTGCAACAACCCGCCGCCCAGACACGTACAGCGCTGCGGGCCAAGGCCCTGGAGGCGGTCGCCAATCTCATTTCGTGGAATGGTGAGCTGGCAGAAGCCCGCAGCTTGGCAGAGGCCAGTCTGGAAATTTATCGCGAGCTGGGTGATGTACAGGGTGAAGCCCACTGCCTTGATACGCTGGGCACCATTGTGTGTCTCATGGACGACTATGAAGTAGGACGTCCGTTGGTTTTGGAAAGCCTGCGGCTCTATCGGAGGTTGGGCGATCAAGCAGGGATCGCCACGGCGCTGCTCGATCTGGGCGGCCTGGCCGACAACAAAGATTGTGAGCGCGCCTATGCTTATCTTCGAGAATGTCTGGCAATCTCCCGCGAGCATGGTGATCTGATCGGAATTGGCTATGCCCTGAGCGAGCTGGGAATGGTCGCATTGCGCCAGGGTGATTTTACGCAGGCGCAGCGCTGGCTGGAAGAGGGGCTCAGCGTGGAAGATGCCGTGGGCGGACCGGATGCCATGATCTTGATGTACCTGGGACAGCTGGCGCTGCGGCAGGGTGATTACACGCGGGCGCGCGCCTGCTTTGAACAAGGTTTAACGGTTAGCCAGGAGACCGGCGTCACCGTGATCGCGTTGTGGTCGACGGCCAATCTGGGGTACGTCTATCTGCGCGAGGGCGAGGAAGAATGCGCGCAGGCCACGTTTGCCGAAGTCCAGCAACGCTTTCGTGAGATGGGCAGTCGCATTGGCGTCGTGTATGCGCTGGAAGGCTTAGCCAGCCTGGCCGTACAGCAAAGCGCGTTCGAACGCGCCGTGCGCCTGTATGCCTGGGCGGATGCGACACGCGCCTCGATCGGTGATCCGCGCCCGTTCGTGGAACAGGCCGAGGTCGATCGGGACTATGCCGCCATTCGCGCGCAGATTTCAGAAGAAGCGATTACGATCGCTACGGTCAAGGGTCGAGCCATGACGGTGGAACAGGCCGTGGCTTATGCCTGGGAACAAAGGACTGCCTGAACGATGGACAAGATCGAAGTCGAGCATCTCAACTTTTACTACAACGCCAAACAGGCGTTGAGTGACATCAATCTCAATATACCCGATCGGCACATCACTGCGCTGATCGGTCCCAGCGGTTGCGGCAAGTCCACGTTTCTGCGCTGCCTCAATCGCATGAACGAGACCATCCCCGGTTCGCGCGCCGAAGGTTCGATCAAACTTGACGGCGAGAACGTGCTCGATCCCTCATTCAACGTGGTCGATCTGCGCCAGCGCGTGGGCATGGTCTTTCAGAAGCCCAACCCGTTTCCGCAATCGATCTACGATAACGTCGCCTTTGGTCCACGCGCCCTGAAAATGAAAGTGGACAGCCTCGACTATTTGATCGAGCAGTCGCTGCGCGATGCGGCTTTGTGGGAGGACGTGCAGGGCAAGCTGAAAGGCCCGGCGCTGGAACTCTCGCTGGGGCAGCAGCAGCGTCTGTGCATCGCGCGCGTGCTGGCCGTGAGGCCGGAAGTGATCTTGATGGACGAGCCGTGCTCGGCACTCGATCCGATTGCCACCCTGAAGATCGAAGAGCTGATGCAGGAACTAAAACAGAAGTACACCATCGTCATCGTCACGCACAACATGCAGCAGGCGGCACGCGCCAGCGACTTCACCGGCTTCTTCTGGCTGGGCGAGTTGGTGGAGCACGGCGAGACGAAACGGCTCTTCGTGAAACCGCAGCAGAAACAGACAGAAGATTACATTACGGGACGATTCGGATAGAACCTCACCGACCTCCCCCTCCCCTCCTCCCTCTCCTTTTTTCAGGAGAGGGAGGAGGGGAGCGCAGCGGGGTGGAGGGTGAGGTATAATATCGGTGCCGCTGACTCACTCTGTGAGCGGCGAGCAACCCATCGAGTGAACTCGATGGCTAACAAGTAAAACCTGCTGAAGCAGGTTACGCCGCACCGCTTGGATCGTTACACGACCGAGAC
>JAUQXC010000702.1 GCA_030834825.1 Thermoflexales bacterium | reverse complement strand
CCTTGCCGACGAACGCGGCATCACGCCCGAAGAACTGTTCGACGAGCTGGTACACGTCGTGCCGCCCGGCTCCGAGGGATTGGTGCTGCAACCCTATTGGTCGCCTGGTTTGAAGATGCCAGGCCCCGAGGCACGCGGAGCCATCATCGGGTTCGGGGGACAGCATACGCGCGCGCACCTCTATCGCGCGATTCTGGAGGGCTTGGCCTATGCGCTGCGCGACGGCGCAGAACGCACAGCGCAGCGCAGCGGCACGCCAATTACGGAATTGCGCGTGGCCGGCGGCGGCAGTCAAAGCGATCAGGCGATGCAGATCACGGCGGACGTCTTCGGCCTGCCCGCGTCGCGTCCGCATCTCTACGAAGCCTCAGGCCTCGGCGCAGCGATCGATGCGGCGGTAGGCCTGAAACTGCAC
The DNA here is from genome assembly GCA_030834825.1 of Thermoflexales bacterium. Lineage (GTDB taxonomy): Bacteria > Chloroflexota > Anaerolineae > Fen-1058 > Fen-1058 > Fen-1058. The sequence continues at coordinate 2,515 of JAUQXC010000702.1, read as the reverse complement.
CCCGACTTCGATACGGCTATCAAAGAGATGACACGCCTGGGCGATACGTTCGAGCCGCATCCGCAGGCGCAGGCCATCTACGAAGCGATCTATCGTAACGTGTATGGCAAGATGTATGGACGACTGAAGCCGTTGTATGAGGCGTTGCGAAGAATTGGCCGTTAGTAGTTGGTGGCTGGTAAATGGATTGCGTCGGCGCGATTCGTTTTGTCCCCCCGCGCGCTTCAGCGAGATTGTCTGTTTCACTGCAGGCAATCTATTGCTGGTCTACAACTCGCGCACTCATCGTGCTTGTTTCTGCCCGACATACAACAGGTGAATGCTCGCGCCCAGAAGGCTGGGATCATTGGCCGTGCTGACGATGATGTCCATCGCCCTCTCGTACGCGTGTGGATTTGATTCTGCCAGTTCGGCCAGGTGCTGAACGTGCGGCGCAGCAAACCCTGTATCGGCCAGCAGCTCGATAGTCTTCAAGCCGCGTCGCTCCATGAACGGAGCAACTTCCTGCGGGCGCACCCCGTAGCCGGCATTGAAGCGATCCGGCACATCGTTCAAGAAGACGCCTTCGTTCATGAGCCGTGCGACAAAATCAGGTTGAGCGAGGTGTCGTCGTTCGTCTTTCAAAGCCAACGTTCGACGCAAGAAAGTGTACAGCGGCATGAACGCAACGAAGGCCATACTCTGCGGTTTCAGAACGCGCACCAACTCGGTGGCGGCGCGTTCGCGGTCGGCGGGATCGATCAGATGGTAGAACGGCCCTAGACACAACACCGCATCAAATGACGCCGTGGCAAAGCGTGACAAATCACAGGCATCGCAGACTACCACCTCTTCGACCTGGGATTGCACACCTGCCTCGGCGATTTTGACCCGTGCGATATCCAGCAGATTCGGCGACAGGTCCGCCAGAACGACTGCATAGCCGCGCTGCGCCAGCCAGATGCTGTAGCGTCCCGGACCGCCGCCGATGTCGAGCACTCGGCCATGTGGCGGCAAATACTTGTCGAACGCGCGAGTGGTCACCGCGAATTCGATGACGCCTTCCGGCCAGGTGAGGCGCTGCCATTCGCTTTCATCGAACGCAGCGTAGTAATTTCGGACCGATTCTTGGCTCATCTGATTCCTCGCTTGATCTTTCCTGCCGATTGGCCGCCAGCAGGAACAGGCAGATAATTGTCCAGCTCAAACAGATTCCCCAAACACAGCGCCAAACGATGTGTTAGAGGTGAAAGTCACCAGACGCTTCGGGCTAATAGAGCACTTCCTTGACCTGCAAACGGGCTATTCCGTCAGGAACTTTCCAGGCAAAGGTGTCACCCACACGATACCCCAGCATAGCCGTGCCAATGGGAGCCAGCACAGAAATCTTCCCCACGTTGAACCTTATTCAGCCCTGCAAAATCATAGCACATGTCTCGCCAACGCACACGCACGCACCCCATCCACGCCCAACACTTTGCCTGAGCCTCACCAGAGGTGCTCTCTCGGCGTTCGCTGGCGGAAGTGGTTCTCCGAGTTCGAGAGAAGCAGAATATGGGTGACAATCCGATCGAGTTGGTCGTGGCTGGACGCCGGAAGGCGTTATCTGCTACAATCGCGGTGAGGCTGCCGCAACTCTAGCGCACCGGGAGAAAACAACATGAATCGAGACGTCGTCCGCCAATGGATCACCCTGCTTACCGTCGTAGCGTTGATTGTCATGAACGTGCTGGCCAACGCCCTGCCGCTCAATGGCATCAGTACGGGCGCTGTTTCCGACAGCTTCAAGGTCTACTTCGTCCCGGCCGGTTATGTGTTTGCGATCTGGGGCCTGATCTATATCGGCTTGCTGGCCTACGGGATCTATCAAGTGCTGCCGTCACAGCGAGAAAATCCGCGTCTGCGCCGTGCCGCCGCACCGTTTATCGTCGGTAGCCTCGCCAATATCAGCTGGTTATTTTTCTGGCACTACGGCGTCTTTGCACTTACCGTAGTCGCCATGCTGATCCTGCTGGCGAGCCTGATCCTGATCTATCTGATCCTGGATGTGAATCAAGTTCGGGTTTCCACAGGAGAACGCTGGCTGGTGCATGTGCCGTTCAGCATCTACCTGGGTTGGATCAGCGTGGCCACCATCGCCAACATCACCGATGTGTTGTGGTATGCCAGCTGGAATGGCTTCGGCCTCGCACCCGAAATTTGGGCCGCGATCATGCTGGCCGTGGCCGTAGTGCTGGCCTTTTTGATGGCGCTGCGCCGCCGCGACCTGGCCTATCTGCTGGTGTTGGTCTGGGCGTTTGCGGGCATCGGCGTCAAGCAGGCAGGCGCGCCAGTGGTTGCGTATGCAGCCTGGATCGCTACCGGGCTGGTCGTCGTCGCCGTAGTGTTGGCCCTGGTGCGCAAGGGCGCATCACAAGCTGCCTGAATCGCAGGTGTCCCATGCGCAAACTACCGCTTGTCTTCGCAGCCGTTTTGCTATTCACACTTTCCGTGGGATGCACCACCGTGAGCCCGACACCCAATCCAGTAGACACAC
>JAUQXC010000701.1 GCA_030834825.1 Thermoflexales bacterium | reverse complement strand
GTCGCGGGCGGTGGCAAGAGTGGCGCCAGAACGTTCCATTGAGTATCATTCAAGTCGGTCGGGTAAGCTTGTCGTGATTTGGTCATCCTTCAAGTTTGCCCGACCTTACACGTTTCCGCTAGTTTTAAGACGCACACTAAGGCCAACACAGCCCCGGCTTGAGCCAGAAATGGATAGGCTAATTCTCCACTCTGCACTGTTCGCTTCAGTGTTGAACCAACATCAGCAATGAAATAGACGACGAGTGCCAAGACCGGCCGCAGACTTATGAACAGTATGCCAACGAACGCAAACGGAAACAAAAGAACAGCCAAACACCCGGGAGAAGATAGCGCACCGTTGTCCTCACACTCACCGTAGTCGTTATCTGAGCGCGGTTCCAAGAAGTGCGACATGACATCTCTCGGGTGTTCGATGGTTCATCTTCAACGCTGAACCGTAGACGCGTATAGGGCCAAACCACCGTCCACTTCACTTGCTGTATTTCCTGTGATGGCATGCAGTACTTCGAACCCGGTTCCATCCAGATTCGCGCGGGCAATCGCTCGGCGGGTAAAGCCGCCAGCTACTTCATACAATGACAGGTACATTTTCTGCTGCGTGATATCCAGCACGATCGCGCGACAGTAGCGATAGGGTGCTGGAATCGTCAAAAGGGTTTCAACTTGCGAGCCGTCGAGATTCGCTCGTTTGATGGTGTAATCACCGGGCACGTCAGAAAAGTACATCTGGTGATTGGTCAGATCCAGGGCTAAGGCGTCGCCGCCATTGGCCCCAATGAGTTGAACTAGCTGCGTACCGTCAAAATTCACCCGCCAGATATAGCGACATTCTCCACAATCACCATTGAAGGCCGTCCGGAAATATATCTGGTGTTGGCTGGGATCAATTTGAAGTTGCCCGCGCTGTCCAAGCATCGGATAGAGCGCAGTTGAGTTTACAAGTTGCGTCCAACTACCACTTGAATTCAGGGTTTTAGCGTAAACCCCGTTGTAATAGAGGCCCAAGTACAAGCGGGAGTTTGACGGATCGACGGCGAGTCCTTGCCCACCGTAATCTGGCCCATTGCTCACCGCCTCGACATTTCCAGAGCTGGGTACGTCGTACCTCAAGATTTGCGCCGGCATGTCCCAATGTGAGAGGTAAATCTTGTGATGCACTTGATCGACTGCCAGATGTGAACTGCCGGCGACGCCTTGGGCAACACTCGTGACATCAGTGCCATCTGGATTCATACGATAGAGGACATCGCCTGCGGAAAAATAGAGCTGGCGCGTGGCACTCACCGGATCTATCGTACGCAATACCAGTGGCAAATAAATGTGATACGGCTCATCGATCAGCAGCACGTGTGTGTCACTAATCACACCGCCGACATTCTCTGCCGTAACAGTAATCACCTTTTCTCCAACGGAGTTCCAATTGAAAGTAACAGTGCTGGTCAGATTGCTGGTGATCGTCAGAGGCGCTTGCCCGGTTGCCTCCCAAACGTAAGTGATGGGCACTGTTGTCGTGGGTGGGTTGACAACGGCGGTGAAAGTGTAGGCGGTGTTGACTACGCCCGTCATCGGGCCGCCAATGACGGCCGCATTCGGCGGGACGTTGTAACCTCCACCCACGAAGTGCAAAATGACCAGCCCTCCCGCCTGAGTAGCCACATAGGCGTACCTTTCCACTACAGCCACGTTCCAAGACCATGCAGGCGTGTTGTAGGCATTTACTTCGACCGGCGTGGTAGGATCCTCCGTGTTGATAACCCGCAGACCGCCGCCCCCATCGGCAACGTAAGCATAGTTCCCTGCGACCGCCAAACCGTAGGTCCCCCCTGGCGTGGCACATGTTCCGACTACGACAGGTTGGGCTGGGTTGGCCACATCGAGCACCTGCAGCCCACCATAGTTAACGACTACATAGGCAAAGTTCCCAGCAACAGCCACACCAAGGGCATTTCCCAATGTGTCATTCGTACCAACTTCGATAGGCGCGGTCGGATCGGATACATCGATCACTTGTAGACCATCCCCAGAGGCCAAGTAGACAAGGTTCTCCCTCGCCACAACCGCGTGGGCGAATGATGGCCCGGTGTAAGCACCAACTTCGACTGGTGACGCAGGATCAGCCACGTTGATAATCCGCACCCCGCTGGAACCATCAGCCACGTAGGCGTAGATTCCCGCCACTGCCACGTCAAGAGCATATCCCGGCGTGTCAATGGTACCAACTTCGATTGGCTCGGCTGGGTCGATGACGTTAATTACATGTAATCCACTGTCGCCAGCAACGATGTAAGCATAGCCTTCCGACACAGCCACGCCCTGAGCCCCCCAAGGCGTATGGCTGGTTCCCACTTCAGTTGGTGTCGCGGGATCTAACACATTAATTACTCGCAACCCCGCATAGTAGTCAGCAATATAGGCAAAATTCCCTGCCACGGTAATGTTGTACGCATTCCCCATCTTCATGTAGGCACCGACTTCGATCGGGGCGGTTGGGTCGGTCATGGACACTACCCGTAGCCCTCCGTAGTTATCGGCAAGGTAGGCGCAGTTGCCCACGGCAGATATCTCGTCGACCTCGCCTGGTGTGTCGTGATAGCCAACCGCAATAGGCATGGCCGGATTGGAAACATCGACCACCCCAAACCCGCTCAGTCCATAAGAAACGTAAACATAGGTTCCTAACACTGTCACTTGGTAGATTTGCCCGGGCTTAATACCGACCTCGTACGGCGTAGTTGGGTTGGCCACGTTGATTATCAGTAGCCCCATGTACTCATCGGCGACATACGCGTAGATCCCTGACACATCCACAGCTCTACTCACCATCGTATCGTACGCGCCGACCGCAATTGGATGGGCTGGATCCACCACATTGATTATCTGCAATCCGTCGCTTCCAGCAGCAACATAGGCATATGCCCCCGCCACAACCACATCGAGGGCATACCCTGGACTATTGCCGACCTCGACTGGCGCGTCGGGGGCCGTCACGTCGATTATCCGCAGTCCGGCGCTTACTGCCCCGACGTAGGCATAGTCTCCCACTACAGCCACTGCCCACGCATAATCCGTCGTGTTGTAGGCGCCGACCTCGAACGGTGCGGCCGGATCCATCACGTTTATCACTCGCAGCCCAGCGGTTCCAGCTGCGAGGTAGGCATAATTCCCCTCCACAACTACGCCCCGAACTATGCCTGGCAAAGACGCCGTCTCACCAGCCAACGTCGGATGCGACGGGTCGGCAATATCCAAGATGACTAGCCGCGAACCGATCCCGACGTACGCATAATGGCCGATCACGGCCACCGCGTTGCTCGTACCGCCCAGCTGGCCCACTAGTTCGAGATACTGAGCGCTGTTGCTTCCGGTTTCGAGACGCGGCATGACAGGGGGCAGCTGTACAGCAGCAGCAGAGTTCTGTGATAGCAGCCAGATCGCCATGACAATAATAAGGCATAGTAGGGTGACCAACCGCCTGATCATGGTACAACTCCTTATCGCTTGAAAGCTGTGGTCTGATTGACGAATTGACAATGCTCAAAACATTGGATCGGCAAGTACTTCTGGAGAAGTCGATGGTTTCAAGTTTCCGCTAAGCCCTTGTTCAAAGGTGTAATTGACGTGGCACTGCCGACAACCTTGCTGATCACAATGCGGCTTGCGCCTCGCACCAACATACAAGGTATTCAGGGCTATTGTTTCCAGGCTATCAGCCTGAATATTGCCGAGCGAAAAATCAGGCTCCGTCACTCGGATAAAACATGGACGAAGATCGCCACTGGCCCGCACGATTCTGAAAGTCTGGCTGTAATAACAGCGCGAGAAATCGTGGAGAAGGTGTGTATTGCCTCCCAGGATCGCGGTGATGTTCGTCTGGTTCTTTAGGAACCTCTTCATTTCAGCAGACGAGTCTGCTAACTGTCGGACTTCGCGGATCGCGCCTTGTATTTGCGCACGTGAGACGGATTGCGTGAATGGTTTGCCATAGAAATAGGGATCGCGCCGCAACGGGCGGTACTGAATGTTGACCTTATGCAGGGCGTGCGGCTTTTCTTTCTTGACCAGATCGAAGATGAACTTAGCCACCGCTGCGTAGTCGCGAATATTGAACTGAGCGAACAGGAAGCTAATCCCCACGTAGCGGACATCGAAATCCAAGTAGTTGAGGTAATTTTTAATCACGCGGGTGAACAGCGGTTTGCCGCGAAAAGCCAGGTAGGTCTCCTCGGTTGCGGCATCCAATGACAGCCTGATCCAACTCATGCGGTTGGGCCAAGCGCCGGCCGGCAAATAGGTGCCGTTGGTGACCAGTGCCAGCGCAATCCCTGCATTCGTGCTGGAAATCTCTTCGACCATCTCCTGGAAGCGGTAGCGGCCATTTCGGTACAATGTCGGTTCGCCGCCACCGATAATGACCATCGACCTGGGCTTTAGCTGGGAAATCTTGTGGATGGCCTGGAAAGGGAAATTGATCGGCGGTGGTTTGCGGTTGGGATCATCATGCCCATATGTGCAGCCGCAGCAAGTCAAATTGCAAATGTCACAGGGATGAAACTCCATGTGACGAAGCGTGGCGTATTCACGCAGCCGAATGCTGACATTCTCTTCAGACAACATGCGACCTTCCCGGCAAAGTTGGGCCGCGAGATGTTTGACGACTGTGTCAGTCGTGACAGCTCGAGCTTGATGCTTGGCGAGAACAGCGTAGTTCACAGCAAAGAGTTCTGAGGGAGTTAATCGATTGTGGAGATTGAGTTCAACCGCCAATTCCTCTTTGCGCCTGAGGAAATCGAGATGATTGAGCGGCTTGAGCAAGTTGCGCGCCACGCTCCAACCCCGATCGTCGTGGTCTGGTAACAGCTCGTGCAAAGGATTAACCAAACTTGAAGGTCTGGTCAAGAGATTGTTATACACGGAGAAATGCTCGAGTTGCACCATTTCGTCAATCTCACAGGGATGACAGCAGCTCAAGGTCCAGCGCGACTGAACGATCGTATCGGTCCTGTCTGGTGCGAATCTCCTCCGGCGTCAGCGTCTCGAAAAAACTTTTTCCTCGGGTAGGTAAGTCGGTCACCCAAAAGTAGGCCACTGCCTTTTTGCGCGTGGCAGACGCTGCGGCGTAAAATGCCGCCGTGGCCATTTCGATGATGCGGCACTGATCGCTGACCATTCTCCAAAAATCGGCGTCGGTTTCTCGCACAACGGAGCTCGTCGTGAAGGTCAGGCCTTGATCCATGCGTTCGACTCTTGCCGCGATGAGAGCTTTGAGAGAATCGAGCGTTTTGAAGTCCCCCAGAACCTCCGAGAGGGGCGGGTGACCAAAATGGAACGCATAACCATCCCCGCAAATCGCGCGATCGGCGATGAAGTAGTCTCCAATATCTAAATCTTCATGCAATCCACCACAGGTGCCTGAGTAGAGGCAAATAGAATCCGGCCGATTGAGTGCGCAGGTGGCATCACCCATCATGCTGGGGCCGATCTCCGTCGCAATAATGGTGATCGCTTCTCCGCGAAAGAGGCCGCTGATGGCATGCCACACATTTCCGAACTCCTGCACCTGAGTCAGGTGCTGCTTGTACTCCTTCAGTCGCGCAGTGCGTTTGATGAAGAGAATCCGGGTCGCAATCGTCTGGGGATTGCCAAAGAAATAAGCCTCGATCTGATGTCTTGAAATACTCATCTTGCCATCAGTGTAAGAGAAATGGGCTTACGAAATCTACCTGCCGATATGACAATATTGCGCAGCAGGTATTACAAGCCTGTAATATCCAGAATATCAACTGGTGAATCTGCTGGTGAAATACTCGTGTCGAAAATAAAACGGAGAGCCACTATCGAGGGCCGGGGAGCAAAGAACAAAGACACGCTCAAAACGAGAACAGCGCCCGGTGAAGACTAAGGCGGACGCTGTTTGATGCATGACACCGTGTAGCGCATCAGTAAGGGCCTAGCAGGGCGACTTGCATCTTGAAGCCTTTGGTATCCGGGACGTGAGAAGAGTACAGAGTGCTCAACGTCAAAACGAGATCGGCGCCTGTCTGTTCTGGCGTCACCGTGAACACAATCCTGATGACAGGAAACTCTCCATCATTCAATGTCTTGGGAAAACTGCGTTCGTTGATCCTTCCGGCAGCGACTTCAAAACCGGTCCTGCAATCAGTGTGCTCCGCCGTGCTGCAAAACTCTTCACTGGCCTGCGGGCCATAAACAGGCGGCGTCTCATCCTGGCCAATTTGCCAGACGAAACTGCCGCCTGCCTTGAGTGCCAGGTAATCCCATTCTATCCAGTGACCTGAGAACGGCAGAGTCTCGTTTGCCAACTGGAGAACATATCGCCCGGGGTGCTCGACTCTCCCTAGGCTGATGTCTTGCCTTCCCATCTCTGGCGTGCCAAGTTCTGGCACCGCAGCGGTAAAGGTCGAGGTCTTGCTAGAGACTATACCGGACTGAGGAGGGGCAGGTGTATTCGGTGAAGCTACTATCGTGATTGTCCAACGGCCACCAGCTATCAGAAGAAGGGGCAAGAGCAAGAACAACACAAACAGAAACATGATTCCCAATGAGAGCTTGACCTTGGTATTCATCGCAGTCTCCCAGATAGAGAGGTCATTGCTATCATACAAGGATTTAGGCTACGCTATCTACAGCCAAATATGACATCTTGACTCCCAGATGTTACGACTTTGTTACATTGCTAACGGGCAGCCGTATAGGCACCACGGTGCCCTCGCCAACCTTGCTGCGGATTGAGATTTTGCCGCCAAGCCGTTCGACGATTTTGCGTACCTGGTAAAGTCCCAAACCGCTGCCAACCCTGTCCCTGGCGTCCTGTCCGCGGAAAAACGGCTTCATCACGTTGGGTATATCTTCTTCGCGAATTCCGATTCCGTTATCGCAGACTTCCAGGACAACGGTACTGCCGTCGTCAAAAGCACGGATCGTGATCTTGCCTTTTTCCTTGTCGGTGAACTTGATGGCATTGTCCAGTAGATTAAGCAGGGCGATAAAGAGAAGATCTTCATTGCCCCGAACGGCAGGCAAGGGAAAAGGCCCGGGGGGCAAGTCCACTTCGAACCTACGGTCAGAGGCAGCGGGTGTTGCCGTAACGACATCCAGCACCTGTTGGATAATCTCGTCTAGATTGACCGAAGTGAACTCGATCGGGTCCGTTTCAAGCCGACCGAGCGCATTGACAGTTTCCAACAGTTTGGACAGCCGTTCCATGTCGGTTTTGCAGCGCGTCAGTGTACGCGCATCACATCCGTCATTCAGATGTTCCAGCCCGGTGCTGATAGCGGTTATCAGGTTTCTAAGTTCATGATTAAGCGTACGTCGAAACTCTTGCTGCTCCTGAATAACACGTTCAAGCTGGTGCGTTTCGGCGAACAGGCGTTGCCGTTCCTTCCGTAATCTCCATAGCGCAATACCGGCAGCAGCTAACCCGCAACCGATTGCTCCGACGAAGAGTATCGCATCGCTCACTGGCAGGACAAGTGCGAGTGTCTGATTCTGTGGCCAGACAAAGGTAGCCACGATGACGACCAGAACGAGATAGGCCAATGAGAGCACCCACCAACCTTTGCGCTTCATTCTTCTCCCTCCACCGGCCCGATGAAGCGATAGCCTTCCGCGTGAACCGTCTCAATGTAGGTGGGCGACTTGGGATCATCTCCCAGCGCTTTACGCAGAGGCGCCATGTGACGGTCGATGATGCGTGGATCATTTATCCAGTTGGCAGGAAGATTGTCCAGTATCTCCTCACGGCTCATGACTTCGTCCGGGTGAAGCATCAGGCATTCAAACAACTCGAAGGGCTTACGCTTCAGATGCAGAGCTCGACCTTTCAGAAAAGCATCTTTGGTCCTGCGGCCAAGCACCAGTGGCCGATCAGGTCCAGCGTTCAGTTTTGGGAATCTTGCTAGGGGGCGCTTGCCTGCCTCGGTGCGATGCAATAAGCTGCGAATTCGGGCGACGAACACTTCGCCACTGACTGGTTTGCGTATGTAATCGTCAGCGCCAAACTCAAAGCCCACAACTTCGTCAGCCTCGCTCAGGTACTGTCCAGTAACCAGAATAACCGGCGTTTGATCCCCCTCATATCGCATATCACGCACCACTAGGCGGCCATCCATTCCCCATTTACGCAGATCGATATCAAGAAGAATCAGATCAAACTTGCCAGCCTTGATCAATTCCATGGCCGTTTCGCCGTCAGCCGGAGCACTGACCCTAAAACCTGCTTTTTCTAGAATGTGAGTCAAGTGCTCCCTGATGCCAGGCTCATCTTCAACTAACAGAATGTATCCCGCAGTTGCATTCATGGGTCACCTTCTCCGAAAAAGATCAATCCGCAGAGACGACTTATCTCGCCCCCGCGGATTGTATCGAGTGTAGGGTTTTCCGACGATCTCGCATGCTACCCAGACTGCGCGAAACATCAGCCTGAAGCCAGTGAATCCGGCGGCTTGGTAACAGGCCACAAAACTTTCATCCTCCTGCTTATTTTCATTGTACGTCCGATGTCAAGGCTGCCGGAGTAAGCAACCCTCTTCTCTTCATGCGGAAGGTCAAATCGACCAATCGTCATCATCAATTGCGTTCAACAGAAGATTGAAAGACCACATCTGACGTGCGGCTTCGTAATCAAACTCGGCGGCATCCAATCCTTCAAGCAATCGCACAAAGCGCGCCTCCGCTTTGATGTCGCACGCAAACTGGCGCAGTTCCTCCAGCGTGGGAAAGAAACGCATTGCCGGACCTTCACCCGCGACACCAAACTCACCGGCGGCGATACCGGTATCAACGCCGATCAGCACTTCATAACCATACTCCTCTTCAGGCTTATCGCGTAACGTCGGTTCTAGGTAGGTCG
>JAUQXC010000700.1 GCA_030834825.1 Thermoflexales bacterium | reverse complement strand
ACCGATTAAGGCCAAAGCTTCACCGCGGCGCAGCTCAACCGAGATATTCCGCACGGCGCGCACGTAGCCGCGCTTGGCCTGGTACTCGATCGTGAGATCGTTTATTGACAGCGTGCTTAAGGGAGTTGTCGTTTTGCTCATGCTCACACTCCCACGCGCAGACGCGGATTGAAGACTTCTTCCAGCGAGCGCGAGAACAACACCAATGACAACTGGAAGAGGATGATCGCTCCCATGGGGGCGATGAGGCTCCAGGCGGCGTCGGCCTGATACTGCGCATTCTTAGCGTATGCCGAGTAGAAGACAGTGCTCCAGCCGCTGCCAAACGGCACCGCTCCGAGAAATACCAGGGAGACCTGCTGGTAAATCGCGACCTTCATCGCATCAATCAGCGCGATGGCGATGAACGACATCATGCTGGGCAGCATCTCACGAAAGACGATGTGGGGTGTGCCCAGATCGAGCAGCACCGCGGCTTCGACATATTCGCGCTTCTTCAGGGACAAGATCTGCGATCGGATTTGGCGCGCGAGGCCGGGCCATGAGAACAGTGCCAGAAATATCCCCAGGGCGTTAATGCTATCCAACTCCACGAGCGTGGCCAGCACATACAAAATGATGGCACGCGGCAGGGTGAGCCAGGTGTCGGTGATACTCATCAGCAGCGTATCGACCCACCCGCCCAAGTAGGCGCTGAAGGCACCGAAACTGATCGCGATCAACACGGTTAGGATACCGGCCGTAAACGCGACCACCAGGACCTCGCGCCCCCCGTAAACCACCATGACCAAGTTGTCGTGGCCTTGGAAATTTGTGCCTAGTGGGTGATCGGCTGTGGGCGATCCGTTGATTGCGGTAGTGTCCGCCTGCACTTCCGGCGGCACAATGAGCGGTCCGATAAACGACATCAACAACAGCGACACGAACATCACAAAGCCCAGAAACCCGGCTTTGTTGCGCGCCAGTATTTTGAGCGTGGTCCACGTGCTTTTGAACAGGCGTTGGGGCAGAGCTGTCATGGCGGCCATGCTCATTTCTCCCCGCTGGCAATACGGATGCGTGGATCGAGCCACCCGTAGAGCAGATCGGCCACCGCCGTGGAGAGGATCACCATGATCGTCAGCATCAGCAAAATGCCCTGCATCAATGGATAATCCCGCTTGGCAATGGCTTGCGAGAGCAGCAATCCCACGCCCTGATAGACGAAGATCAGTTCGATCAATACTGAGCCAGCCACCACGAAGCCGAGCGAAATCGCCAGACCGGTGAACAGTGGCAGACTGGCATTGCGGCCCACATAGGCCGTGATGATGCGCATATCAGGCAGACCGCGCGCCTTGGCCACCGTCACGTAGTCGTCGCCCAGCGCGCTGATCGTGCTGGAGCGCATGGCCAGCATCCAACCGCCCAGCGTCGATAACACGTAGACCATGCACGGGACGAGTAAATGGCGGAAGGCATCGACGAAAAATTCGAGCGTAAAACCGGGCTTGATCCCTGGCGACAGTGAGCCGCGCATCATGCTAAATGGCACTACCTTCAGAGCTAAGCCTAGTAGCATCACCAGCAGAATTGCTGTCAACGTGTTAGGTACCGCGTCGAGGATGGCGCTCACATTGGTCAGTAGTTGGTCGATCCATGAGTTGCGCTTATAGGCTGCAATCATACCCAGGAAGATACCCAGCATAAAACTAATCAACAACGATATACCTGCGCTGAATAAGGTCCAGGGCAAGCGCTGCATCAAAATATCCATCACCGGCTTGCCGGGCGCTAGCACGTAGGAGTCGCCCAGATCGCCATGTAACAAATTGTTCATAAACTCCGTGTACTGCGCCATTACCGGCTTGTCAAAATCAATGCGGAACAATGCCTTGGCGCGCGCCTGGGCTTCTTCTTCTGACAGGCCGGTATCCATCAGACTCATCACCATGATGTCTACTGGATTGCCCGGCAAGGTGCGGATGATGAAGAACGTCAACGTCGTGACGAGCCAGATGATGAACAGTGTCTTGAGCAGTGTGCGCCCAAAGTACTTGGCGGTGGATAGCCAGTGATCGCGGTCCTGCTGGTTCAGGCGCAGCGTCCGCCGGCGGGGTGGTGAGATGCTGGGTGTGGTCGTGCTCATCCGCCCTCCTTGCTTAGAGAGGATATAGCCAATACGCTTGTGTTGCGGCGCTAAACTGCGCGGCCTCGGCGGCCCATTCCGGCGTGATCGCTTCACCTGCTTCGATCAACTCGCGTCCGCGCGCCGAACCGTACAGGCGATCAAAACCGTCGGGGTGAAACTTAAACCGATCGGGCTGCTGCGCCCGTGCGGCGGCGATGACGTGCCAGCCGGCCGTGAGGGGTTCAAATGTCACGCGATCGATCACATGCACTTGCACGCCGGCACACATCTTTCCCGCGTGTTTGCTGGCCGACGGCTCAAACGCGATCGGCCTGAAGCGCACGCCCGGCAAATCCAACTGGTTCAACGATCGCGCCAGCGCGTCGCCGTCCAACCATGGTGCACCGGTGATCTCAAACGGCAGCGCCGTCCCGCGTCCTTCCGATAAGTTCGTGCCTTCGATCAGGCACATGCCCGGATAAACGGTGGCCGTCGAAAGATGCGGCATGGCGGGCGAGGTGGGCACCCAGGGCAGGCCGGTCTCATCAAACCACATCGACCGCAACCAGCCGCGCAGCGGCACCACCGTCAAATCGGCGTTGAGGTGAAACTCGGCGTTGAAGTAACGCGCCAATTCACCCATGGTCAAGCCGTGCCGGATGGGGATGGGCGCAATCCCCACAAAGGACTCATAGCCCGGCGCAACGAGCGGGCCTTCAGTGCGTGTGCCACCAATGGGGTTGGGCCGATCGAGCACGATGACCGATCGGGTGTGGTGGGCCGCGCCGCGCAATACGTAATAGAGCGTGCTGAGATAGGTGTAGAAGCGCGCGCCGATGTCCTGCATATCGAAGACCAGCACATCCACGTCCGCTAACATCGCGGCGGTGGGTTCCTTGGTGGAGCCATACAGGCTAAAAACCGGCAGCCTCGTATGCCGATCGCGCGCGTTGGACACGGAAGCGCCATCGGCGACTGCCCCACTTAAACCATGTTCCGGCCCAAACAGCGCTGTCACGTTGACGCCTGCCTCACGCAACGCATCGACCGCGCTGATGAGATCGGGTGTGACCGCAGGCGGGTGCGTGACCAGGCCGACGCGGCGGTTACGGAGCAGCGTGGCTTGATCGGTAAGCAGTTCAGACAGGCCGGTCGCGATCATGCTGGCTGGCCTGTGACGCTGGGTTGCAAGGTTGAATGGAACTTGTAGCGGTCGCCGCGATAGATCGAGAAAACGTACTCGATGGGCACGCTGTCTTTGATGAAGGTCAGGCGTACCATCTTGAGTACGGCCGCGGGCGGTGTCATAGCCAGCAGGTCGATCTCGTGCGCGGTAGCCAGTCCGGCTTCAATCGTCTGCTCGGCCTGCCACAGCGTATAACCCAAGTCGTTTTGCAGCACGTTGTACAGCGACTCAACGGCAAAGTTGTGGCTCAAGAGGGTGGGGCAGAGGCTGAAGGGCAGGTAAGCTGTCTCAATGGCCAACGGGATGTCGTCGGCCAGCCGCAGACGAGAGAGCAGCACGACTTCAACGTTGGGCACGATGCGCAGCGCGGCGGCGACATCAGGGGCAGCGGGGATGACGCGCGCCTCCAGCACACGGCTGGCCGGGCGACTGCCGCGCATTTGTACATCCTGACTGAAGCCTGTGACGGCGCGCAGCGGTTGATCGATCTTTGGTTCGGCTACGAAGGTGCCTTTTCCAACACGCGTGTAGACGGTGCCTTCCCGGGCCATATCTAGCAGGGCCTGCCGCACAGTGATGCGGCTCACCTGGTAATGGTCGGCTAATTCGCGTTCAGAGGGTAACCGGTCGTTGACGCGGTAGTGGCCAGTCTCGATCTCAGTGCGGAGCAGATCTTTGAGTTGCGCGTACAACGGATCGGGCGATTCGCGTTTTAGGCGCATTGGGGACGGTCCTGTTATAACTGGTATAGACCACTTAGGACCAGTATACTCCCGATTAGCTTGCTGTCAAGAGGGAATTTGAGCTAATTGTCTTAAAGATGGCGGGGGGACTGTCCAGGCCTGATCGCTCCCGAGGCAGTCTCTTGTTGGCGCCCTGATCCCGTAGTATCGACCTTCACCGTGGCGACCTGCGGTATAATGCAGATAACAAAACTTCGGAAGTCAATCAGAATTCCGAAGTTTTCTGTGAGCGGGTGATGGGATTCGAACCCACGGCCCAGTGCTTGGGAAGTTCTTGATCAGGGCAGGGCGGGTCATGCTGGTTGTTTGCGGTAGAGTGCGCGCGACCTTGCCCTGCCCATATCTGTTGCTTAGTTCTTGCTCTGCCGCTTGGCTTTCCGCACAAAGCGATCGGCGACAACGGTGAACTGTTTTCTGAGAGGATCCACGTAATGCCGAATGACAGTTTCAATGGAATCACCCAGTAAATTTGCGGCGACAGTCACGTCATTTTCTGCGGCGAAATATTCACTGGCCCATACATTGCGGACTAAGTGAATGTTCATGGCATGCCCCGTATACGCAAAGATAGTTTTCTTGAACTCTCCGTTAAGCCCGAAGACTGTGTAAGGCAGACCTAACCTCGAAACAAACAATTCGGGCCTTTTATGCCCAGGTAGCAATGGACGCCAATGCTTTATGAATTCTTCGAGCTGGGGTACCAATTCTTTGGGCCAGTTCAAGCGATAGATATTCGTGCGGCCATTCCGGCGGCCGACTTTTAGCTCAATGCCTCGGAACTCGATGATCCAACCTTCACCGTCTTGGTATAGGTTTTCACCAATTTTCATTTCGCGAATATTGCGGTTTCGCAGAGGCCGATAGACCAGCAGCCGAATATACAGGCTGCGCTGCGCGCGTAAGGCCAGGTGTTCTTTTCCGTAGCGCGTTCTAGCGGCTTCCAATTCTTGCATGCTTGGTTTTTCGGCTTTCCCGATTTCTTCGAGCATAGCGAGCGACACAGCCGTTTTTTGTTTATCGCGTTTAGCGTCCGGGACGACTGCCTGTCGTAAGCGATAGAGTTCCTGCCATTGTGCCTCCGGCATTTTCAGATAATCGCGTGCAACACGGCAAAAATCTCCGACTATCCTTTCGAGATAACGCGAAGGCTGGTCGCCAGTGCGATGTCTGACATGCCATTCAGCGAAAGCGCGCACGCGTTGCGAATTAGTGACATGCGCCAGCCGACGTGTCTGCGGATCTTCGTGGCAGATATTGACCAGATAGCCAAAGTAATTCTGAAACATTCTGATTGAACCGTCGAAAGTGTTCGGTCGTTGACAGAGCCGACGTGGGCGATCGGTATTGAACAAGGCAGTTCGCCATTCACGAAATGCAGCAAACTCAGCTTTCAGTTGTTCATTCCAGTCCTCATAATGGAGCCCATAAGGATCGCGATTGTTGGACACATT
>JAUQXC010000699.1 GCA_030834825.1 Thermoflexales bacterium | reverse complement strand
CGCAGCCTGCTCCAGATAAGCAAAACCCAGCTGATACAGCAGTACTACTTCGTGCTTTCGAGCGGTCTGCACTTGCGCCGCCGACACTCGTGTCGCCTGCAGCCCTGAAGTTAACCATTCAATTCGTTCCTGAGGCGGTTGGCGCAGCAAGAGGAGCTCCGCTCCGGCTTGAGGATATTCGGCGCAGAGGCTGGCTGCCCGGCTGTCTTGTTGAGCGCCGGCGGCCGACCACGCCTGCCATTGCTTGATCTGGGCCCACTCCCGATCGAACACACTCAGCCCATAAGCGCTGTGGTCATAGCCCAACCGGAAAGCAGTGGCTGCCGCACGCAACTTATCCAGATAGTATTGAGCCAGCCGCTGAGACGCCTGCCGGCGCGTCTCCAGCAGGGACGCGGTCGCCGTCATGATCGTTCGATCTCCTCCAACAACGATCGGGCGTGCAACACCAACAACGCGTGCAGTTGAAAGCGTCCGCCGCTGATCGGTTCGAGCAGACCCCGATTGACCAGCTGGCGCACGGTGGGCCGTGGATCGGCGACGTCCCAGGCCACCGCCATTGCGGCCAGATCAAACGTGGCCGGTTTGGGCACGAAGAGACCCAGCAGGGCGAACTGCTGCCGGATTCCAGCCTCAAGCGCAGCCGTGCTGCGTTGGAGCAACGCCGCGATCGTCGGCGATGTATCACGCCCGACGATCGCCACTTCACTGGGCGGCTGTGCGCGCAGCAAGCGCGCGCCGTCTCGCAGCTCCGCCAGTAGATCACGGATGCCCCAACCGAACTGTGCTTCGGTGTGCAGCAAACGTCCGGCCACCTGAAGCGCCAGGGGCAGACCTTCCAGATCGCGCACCAGCTCGCGCGCTTCGTTTGGAAAATCGCGCACGGTTTCAGGCGTGAGCTCGCTCAGCAGTTCCAGCGCGGGAGCTTCAGACAACACGGCAAGACGATACACATCCTGCGCAGTTGGCGCTAAAGCCTGCGCCACATCGTTCAAGCGGCTGGTCATGATCAAGCTGCACGCCTGACCGCCTACGCGGAAGGGCAGCGCATGCTCCACCTGCCAGACATCGTCCAGAATCAGGAGCACGCGTTTGTCACGCAGCACCGCCGTGAGCTGCGCTGTAAGCTCTGCAATCGATCGCGTGTGTCCCGGATCGTCTATGTGCAGCGCTTCGGCCCACCCCAGCAGCTCACTTAAGACGCTCGGCGCTTCACCCAGCGACGCCCACAGCACACCGTCGGGAAATTGATCGGCAACCTCGGGCGCGTGAGCCAGCGCTGCGGCGAGTGTGCTCTTGCCCACGCCCGGCCAGCCTTGAATCATCGTCAGAGGCCGGTGACCGGCGCCTGTCCCCAATCTCTGCTTGATGTTAGCCAGATCATCTTCACGACCGATGACCAGTGAAGGCAGGGCAGGCAACAAACCGGATGTTGGGGTCGTCCCCGGTTCGGGTGACAGTGCGCCATCCGTGTTCGCTTGAAGCGCCGCATACAGCGCCGTCGTCTCATCTTCGGGCCGCGTGGCTAAATCGGCTTCCAAACGTTCGACGCAGTGTTGATATTGCCGCAGTGCTTCGGTGCGTTGACCGTTGGCCGCATACAGGCGCATCAATTGCCGGTGCGCCGCTTCGTGCAGTGGATCAAGCGCCAGCCAGCGCTGCGCCAGATCAAGAGCCGTAACGATCTGACCCTGCGCGCTGTAGTAATTGGACAGGCGCCTCAAGCAACCGCTCAGCTCACGGCTCAACCATTCGCGCTGGCGCAGCTGCCAGTCGTCGTATTCCACGCTGTCTGCCAGGCTGAAGCCCGCCATGAAATCCGCTTGATACAACTCGATCGCTTGATGCAAGACGGCCACACATTCCGCACAGCTGGTCTCCGCGTCGTGCGGATGACTGCGGCTGTGCGCGAGCAACCTGCGAAAAGCGATCGCATCGATCCAGATCGCCTCATGCTTCACGGCCAACGTACTTCGATCGACCTCCAACCAGCTCAGCGGAATGGGAGACGTTAGCGTCGGCAGGGTGCTGCGCAGTGCAGCGCGAGCGCGCGCCTGATCGAGATCGGGCCACAGCAGGGCCGCCACAGCATCACGGCTTTGGGGTTGCTCGGCTAAGGCCAGATAAGCGGCCAGGGCCAGCGCCTTGCGGCGGTTCAGCGGAATGGCCCGCCTCTGGTATTCAAGTCGGGGTGTGCCAAACAAAAAGAGTTTGAGTTCGGTCATAGGTTGGTTTGAGTTCAGCTGATCGCCTGCTGTGTTGCTCTGGTGTTGCGTTGTTGTGGCGTTTGTTGAGTAAAGTATCCCTGTCTTGCGTAAATCCGCAAGGGGCCGCGGATGGTCACATCCGCCGCGAGCTCTGCCCATTAAACTCGGAAGCGCCACTAAAGAAAGCCTTCCAGGAGGTAGCACATGATTCGCAAACACGTTTCCCTTCTAGTCTTGATTTTGATCTTGAGTGCATTCGCCGCGAATTTCAAGCCACCCGTGCCCGCGCAGGCCCTGCCGACCGGCTGGCGTACGCTCACCGGTGTGCTGCCCGCGCACGCAGATATTGCGTTTGGCTGGAAGATCAGTCCTGATTCACACTACGTCGTCTTCATCGCCGACAGCGAGGTGGATGGGCGCAACGAGCTGTACAGCGCGCTGCTTACAGGCACCATGCCGATCAAGCTCAATCCGCCGTTAGTCGTCGGAGGGCGGGTCCAGCGCTTCGCGATCACAGCCGATAACCAGTACGTCCTCTATATTGCCGATCAGGAAGTGGACAACCGGGAAGAGTTGTATCGGGTGCCCATCACCGGCGGACAGGCTGTCAAGCTGAACGGCCCACTGGTGAGTGGCGGGAATGTCACAGAAGTCAGAGTTGATCCGGACAACGTACGGGTCGTGTATAAAGCCGACCAGCAAGTGAATGATGTGCTTGAGATCTACAGTGTGCCGCTGGCGGGCGGCACGCCGGTCAAGCTCAATGCGACATTGGTGGCTGGGGGCGACGTCAGCGCCTTTGAGATTGATCCCATCAGCAATCGAGTGGTTTACACTGCCGACCAGGAAGTAGACGGCCGCTATGAGATCTATGGTGTGCCCATTGCGAGCGGCACGGTGGTCAAACTAAACCCGCCGGGTTCGCGCGACACTTACAACTTCAAGATCAACCCTACCCTCCAGGTAGTAGTGTTTAGCGCCAGGCCCAGCGGCTTGAACAACGAGTACTTGTATATGAACGCTACTGCCGGCGGGCTGCTGACGACGCTGAACCCCCCGCTGGCTTCCACTCAAAATGTTTTCGGCTATCAAGTCAGCCCGGACGGCGCGCGCGTCGTCTATAACATCACCACCATGACTTCAACCTTGAGTGTCCAACAAGGCAATCTCTACAGCGTGCTCATCGGCGGCGGTGCGCCCACCCTGCTCACCACGGCGGCCGATTCGGGTTTCGGCGTTTACGGCGCCAATTTCTATATTACGTCGGACAGCCAGCGGGTCATCTACCGTTATCAGAAAAACGCCACGTCCAGTCCCGTGCTGGAGTCTGTCTCAATGAGCGGCAGCAATCGGGCAACCCTATACAGTCAAGGCTCAGACGAGCCGATCTACCACTTGAACGTCAGCCCCAATGGTCAATGGGTCGTTTACAACACTTATCCCTCTTTTCAAATGCATTCCGTCCCGACGACGGGTGGCACAGCCGTTGGGCTGGGCAATGGATTTGACCCGAAAACTACTCCCGACAGCAGCCGGGTAATGTACACCACGAATCAGCTCTCGGACGACTACGATTTGTGTACCCAGCAGATCTTCAGCGGAGGGACACGCAATCTCAGCCGGGTCGGGGATGAGGCGCAAGTCGTCCGTTCTGCCATCAGCCCGGATGGTCAGTCAATTGTATTCGAGGTGGAGTATTTGAGCGCGGGGACCGAATTGCGTGTCAGCGACGGAGGCGAGGCTCCCTTCGTTTTTTACACCTACCTGCCTGTGGTGCAGAAATAAATACACAATCATTCTGGAGGTCATCTATGTTTCATCTAACACTGCGTAGTGTATTATTGGTTGCCCTGTTGTGCGCAAGTTTCTCATTTGCTTCGCCGGCCTACGCTGCTGGCGTCGTCGGCGACGGCACGCCGGGCAGCTGTACCGAGGCGGCACTCAACACGGCACTGGCGGGTGGTGGCACCATCACCTTCAACTGCG
>JAUQXC010000698.1 GCA_030834825.1 Thermoflexales bacterium | reverse complement strand
GAGCATAACACGGTTAAGCTTCACCTCAAGCCGGGCCGGGCTGTCCCGCATGTCAAGGACACGGTCGTGCTGCATGTGCGTGTGCCACCCCGCACGCAGATCGTTGTGACTTTGCAATCCGGGAATGTGCAGGTAGCGGGAGACCTGACCGATGTCGAGGTTTTTACGGGAAACGGCAACATCGGGGTGCGCGGCGCTACCGGCTCATTGACGCTCAAAACCCGTCACGGCGACATCCATGTCGACGATCTACGGTATCAGGCGGAAGAACGGGGCGTCCTCGAGCTCGAAGCCGTCGAAGGCAGCATCCAGATCTTTGCAGTAAACGTCAGCGTCAGCGCGCAGACGACCAGAAAAGACATTCGGTTTGTGGGATCATTGGCAGAAGGGCCGGACAATCTGTTTACCACCACCGATGGCGGGAAAATCACACTGGCGCTGCCCGACGATCTGCCCTATACCTTCACGGCCTATGGGGGCAAGCAAGTGCTCAACGATTTCACTGCCGGGACGTTGGTTTGTGGCACCGTCGAGGGCGGCCTGTACGACTTTCACGCGCAGACGACCCCGAGCTTAGTCGGCCACACGTCTGTGGGGAAGTGGCTCACCACCACCGACTACGTCTCAGGCACGATGATCCAAAACAACTACTTCCTGTTCCACACCAATCGAAGCGCCGTGGCAAAATTTCTTCCGGCAGCCGGCGCCCCCCAACAATCTGGAGGTACCCTCTGGACGTCGGAATGCGATCAGCCGGCTCGTCAGAATGCCGTCGCCCCGATCCGCTTTACCGTTCAGACCGGTAAAAAGGGCATCATCGAAGTTCGCCTCATCCGCAAACATTAGATCGAATTCCTAAATGGTTTACGCTCAGAGCGGACACTTGCACCCACTCCCACTCCGCTTCGCTGCGGGGACTTCGTGCGTACAGTCCCACAGGGAGGCTATGCACTGCGGTGTGGCCACATCTGCTGGATATGGCTACGCAGAGCGAGCAGGAGCATGGCGTAAATCAAAATGGAAATCGCTCTAGACGGCTTCTAATTTAATGCATCTCCCAGCAATATGCCCACCAGGCCCACCACCACACCGAGATGCAGTAACAGATCGGTGGACTCAATGAAGCCCAGCTGGGTCTCCGGGAGCAGGCGTAATAGATAGTTCAGCAGCACCAACAACACACCAATCAGCACGGGGACACCACGATGGCCCGACACGTAATCCGAGACTCCATCGAGCAGCCTGGAGACCCACGCATCCAACTTGTTCATGCGGCACACTCCTAATCCGATTTGATCAGATAAGGCCGGAAGATGGCCAGGTAACGCGCGGGCAGCCGTCCTTGAATGAGGATGGCTTTCTCGACGAAGCGCTCCTCGTCGACGCGGCCATTATCGTGAAACAACGCCGCCAGGTCCGATCGCCGATAAGGCAGCCGGACCTGCACCGGCAGCAGACTCTCATACAACTCATGCTCGATGCGCGCCAGCAGCTGATCGAGATTCAGCTGTTTTAGTGCGGAGATGGGTACACTGTGCGGGAACGACTCGGCCAGAATATCTTCGCGCTGTTCCGGCTCCAACCGATCGATCTTGTTCAGCGCGACGACGATGGGGATGCCGCTGATCGCCAGATCTTTCAAGGTCTGCTCGACCGCTTTGGCCTGCTCCACGGCGTTAGGATGAGTCAGATCCACCACGTGCAGCAGCAGGTCGGCCTCTTCAATCTCTTCCAGCGTCGCCCGGAAAGCGGCCACCAACTGCGTCGGTAGTTTCTGAATGAAGCCCACCGTATCGGTGAACAGTGCGGTTTTACCGGCCGGCAGACGCACCCGGCGGGTGGTGGGATCAAGGGTTGCGAACAACTTATCTTCGGCCAGGACAGGCACCGTCTGCTTGGCACCGGCCGTATCCACCAGCGCATTCAGCAGCGACGACTTACCCGCATTGGTATAACCGACGATGGAAACAACCGGCACCTGGGCGCGCCGCCGCTGCGCCCGATGCTGCTGCCGATGCTGGCGCACGTCTTCCAGCTGCTCTTTCAAGAAAGCGATGCGCGATCGGATCTGGCGGCGATCGACTTCCAGCTGCGTTTCACCGGGACCGCGCAGACCCACCCCCGCGGTGCCCGATCGCCCTGCTCCGCCACCGGCCTGGCGCACCAAATGCGTCCAGCCGCGCGTCAGGCGCGGCAAGCGATATTCGTACTGCGCCAGCTCGACTTGCAAAGCGCCTTCGCGGGTGTGCGCGTGTTGCGCGAAAATATCCAGGATCAGTGCGGTCCGATCGAGCACGCGCACCTGGTCGCCCAGCACCTGCTCCAGATTGCGCTGATGGCGCGGCGAGAGTTCGTCGTCGAACAGCGCCACTTCAAAGTTCAGCTCAGACTGCCACGTCTTTAGCTCTTCGACTTTGCCTTTGCCGATAAAGGTTGAGGGCTCAATCCGATCCAGCTTCTGCGTCATCTCGCCGACCACTTCCAACCCGGCCGTATCGGCCAGCGCGCTCAGCTCTTCGAGCGAATCTTCCACGGTCAGCAAGTGGCCCGCCTCACGGATGTCGGCTCCGATCAAAAATGTACGCAAGCGGGGCGAGGCGGTCGAGAGTGCTTCACGATGTTTGGAAATAGTAGCCTCGCTTTACGGCAGCCCGGTCACCGTGAGATTGACCGGATGCTCGATTGAGAATTCAAGGCGGCTCGTCTGTTGGGCGTTCGCCCCGACCGCCAAGCGCCACTTCAACTCACCCAAGTCGGTCTGCTCGATCGGCTTGGGATCACACGACTCCAATTTGACTTTGATCTGCTCGTGGCGTGCGACGGGAAATTGATCGCGTAGGTCCAGATCGATCGGGACGGTCCGCCAATTCTTGATCTCGATTTCGTAGGCGACCCGCAGGCGGCGGCGATCGCCGATGAGCTTCTTGTCCACATCGCGCGCTTTCAGTTCGCGTTTCACCGTCACCCGATCGTCCACGCCCAGCGTCAACTCAAATTCCTCGCGCGGCGCGATTCGCTTGAGCGGCAGCGTGCCCGTGAAGTCGCCCTCGACAAACAGACTGGCCGGCCCAGCCAAGAGCAGGAAGTCGCTTTGATTCGTTACCTTGGCGCGCCGATAAACGGCATCGGCCAGTTTGGGGACGCACAGGTAATCGAACCGGGGCACCAGGTCAAATGTGGTGACCGTTACTTTGTGCGGCGAACCATCGCTTGGTACCGTGACCTTTTGCGCCAGCTGGAAGGTGACGGAAGCGCCTTCGGTGGAAACCTGTGCTGCTTGAAACTCCATCTCCGCCTGTGGCAGGGCCGCACCTGCTAACATGGATTCGTCCGCCTCGAGACTGAATGAGGCTTTGGCCAGCATCATGCCCGCTGGCGCGGCGGCTCTGGGTTGTGGCGGTGGTAGCGGCGTAAAGACATTGAGATACCAGGGTGACAATTCGGGCTGCAGGGTCGTCAATGCTGGACGCGCCGTTGAGAGTGTCAGCCTCACATCGGTCCAATCTTCGCCCGTACGCTGTGTGACCTGGCCCAGGTAAGTCAGTTGCAGACGCGGTGTGTCGCTCTCGGACAGACGGAGGTCGTACAAAGCCGTCCAGTCCGCATTGCCGATCACATACATTAAATCCAGCGTCAGCTCACCAGCTTGCTTGACTTCGATCTCGACGACGGCGGTCAAGCGTTCGCGTGGTCGTTCGGCGCGATGCTGATTCAGTTCATTGGTCAGCTTTTCGATCTGCTGCGCCAGATCGCGGCGCTGCGGTTGCAGCTCGCGGAGTGTGGCCTGGGCCAGATCGATTTGCTGCTGCACAAAATCGATCAGCGTGCCGCTCTGCGTGATATCGGCGCGCCCAAAAGCCAGGCCACGCGCTAATTGTTCCGTCGCCTTATCGGCCAGGTTCTTGGCGAAACTCAACCGGACTTCGGCCGCGGCTTGTTGATCGAACAAAGCCCGGTCTTGCTGTTGCGCCTCATCGATCTGCCGCTCCAATTCACGAATCGCTGTTGTGGGCGTCTCGCGGTAAAACACCCGGTGCGCGTCCACACCCAGCAGCACCGCCGCGGCACTGCCGCGACCGGCGGCGCGCAGCGAATCGGGTTGAACGGCCAGTGGCAGGTCCGTAAACTCAAGACGGTGCAGACCCGCCTCCAGCGCCAGCACGCCGCGCCGGGTCACCCGGGCCCGATCGGGAAACACCACCACCTCGACGATGTGAGAAGGAAATGGAGTCATGGTCGTGGTGAATCACTCCTGTGCGTAACGCAGATCCATATCTTCGCGGCCCTTCAGGGCTTCACGCAGCACGGCGATCAGCGTCGGATCGATGCCCTGCTCGCCCATCAATTCGCAATCCTCAGCCGTCAGATAGTATTCGCGATCTTCCGTGCTCTCTTCTTCCATCCAGCCCAGCAGCGCTGCCAGCTGCTGCTCACTGATACGGCCGACCTTGGCTCCTGATGCTGCATCGTACAATGCGATCATGTCACTTTCCTCCGTGTAAGTTGCCGTCGTTGAAAATCAGGTGGTCAATCCCAGGCGATCGCGCCCCACCGACGAAGGTGGATCGTACCGCACCGGCAAAAAGACGCGCACGGTTGTGCCAGGACAGGCATCTTCGTCATAGCCGGCGCTTTCCACCACGATCTTGCCGCCGTGCGCCTCCACGATGCCTTTCACCACGGACAAACCCAAACCTGAACCGCCGCCTTTGAACTTGGTGCGTCCGCTCGAGTGGCGCGAGATGTCGGTCTTGCTGTAGAACTTGTCGAACAAATGTGGCAGGTCCTCCGGCGCAATGCCGATGCCGGTATCGGCGACGCCGACTTCTACAAAACGTTCCACGTCAGCCGGCGCATCCAGCAGGTTGATGGTGATCGTGATCGCCCCGCCGTCGGGTGTATATTTGATGGCATTGCCGACCACGTATTCAAAAACTTGGTAGACGCGCTGAGGGTCGGCGTAAAAGGATCCCAGCTCCGGCGGAATGGGTTTCATCCTGAAGTTCAAAACGCGTTCTTCCAGGCTGGCGCGCAAATCCTGCATGACAATCTGCAAGATGTGCGGCAGCGAAACCATTTGGAAGTTCAATTGCAGCGATTGGGCGTCGATTTGCGACACCGCAATCATGTCGTTCACCGTCGTCAAGAGACGCTGCGCCCCGGAGGCCAGGCCTGCGATGGCCATATGCACTTGTTCGTTCCCATGCAACCCCAGCTCGCGGTGCAGGATGTCAGAATAACCTTGAATCAAGGTCAACGGTGTTTTGAGTTCGTGTGCGGCAATACTGATGAACCGGCTCTTCGTCTGATCGAGCTTAATCAGCTGGCTGCGGGTTCGATTGAGCTCGCTGGCGAGATCGTGCTGGACCAGATCGGCAAAGACACGCGCCTGGTAGGATAAAGCGGTCTGGAAGACGGCATCGATCGAGCGCAGAAAGCTCAGCGCTTCGTGCGGAGGATAAGCCGTGGCCACCGCCTGCCACACCTCGCTCTTCAAGGAAGAAAGGATCAGGAGCAAATCGTTGAGCGGATAGCCGCTCAAATAACCGTCACGGGTGACGGCAGAAATACTGTCGTCCAAAGCGGCATAGCGCCCGCTTTCCAGCGCGTCCGCCAGGCTGTCATACAACGCGCGCAGACTGCTTTCGGTGAGGCGGGAGTTCACCTGCTCGGGTCGATAAATGCGGCGCGCTAACACACTGGAGATCCAGGGTCGCGAAATTGCCTCGGCCTGCACGTGCAACCAGCGACCCAGCGTCGTGCGATGTGCCAGATCGGGGCGTAAGGGAGTCGTTGTCATGGCGGTGTCTGCTCCAGCCAGGTATTCATGGTGCGGCCCATGCGCTCCAGGCTGCGCGGACTGACTTTATCCGCGGTATCCTGCGTCGTGTGCCAGTAGGGATAGTCGAAATCAATGAGATCGATGGCTGGAATGCCGCGCTGCGCGAACGGGACATGGTCGTCAATCATAGTCCATTTATACTGCGGGATGAACTGTTGTGCAAATCCCAATTCGGACGCGGTTTGCCAGATGCTTTCGTTCAGTTGCGGATTCGAATTGTGATCCCAGTAGAGCTGCTGATCGGCATCGCCGATCATGTCCAGCAAAATCATGGCGGTGGGCGTAACGGTCAGCTGCTGTGCCAGATAAGTTGAGCCCACAATCCAATCCCAGCCAGCGAGGCTGCCATTATCTTCCGCATCGAAAAAGGTCAACCAGATTTCGCGCTGCGTCTGCGCCACATCCAGTGTCTGCGCCATCTCTAACAACACCGCGACGCCGCTGGCGCCATCATTCGCACCCATGACAGGTTCGACCCGTTTGACGGGATCA
>JAUQXC010000697.1 GCA_030834825.1 Thermoflexales bacterium | reverse complement strand
ACGGACCGCTGAGGGGCGCGCCATCAATCGTCACAACTACACGGTGGGTGAAATCGAGCAGGCTGTGCAGAAACCCGTCGTGCAACGGTTGCTGAAGTTGATCCAGTTCCGAAACCAGTATGGCGCTTTCGCCGGCGATTTCACGGTTCTCGAGTCGGATGATCGCCATGTGCGCCTGGCCTGGCGTAAGGCCGATCAGCAATGCGTGTTGAACGTCGACTTGGAATCGGGGCAGTCAGTCATTGAGTATCAGGCTGACGGAATGCTCAAGACCTATCGACCCTGAGCCAGCGCCTGAAGTTGTAACAACCACCTTCATATTGCACATCACCCCTTGGGTGTATGGCAGCCCGCGATCTGCCAATATCACAGACTCCCAACAACCCGCACATTCAGCCGATCAACAGGCCCGCTGCTTGAGTGTGGTCTGCCACAGCCGCCCTACCAACAACCCTCTTCTGACCACATCCTCAGACATTTTTCTGCGCAGGGCCGATCCACAGTGGGGCTCACGTGGCGCTTCTACCCAACTCCGTTTCTGGAAGCACTTGAATCGCCATAAAGTGTCATGGGTGAGACTCTCCGGCCACATAAGACCGAGATGTAATAAATTCATAGTGACATCCATCACAAATTGATTGACTTTTTTCTGAAAGATAGTATACTGTTTCATGAAAATTTAGTATATTTTCACAAACCCTCCAGAAAGACGTGGCGATGAGCACCAAGAAGGCTCAATCCAGTCTCGTCGATGTAGCGCGTAAAGCCGGTGTCTCTCCATCCACCGTGTCCCGTGTGCTGAATAACACCGCGCCGGTTAGCGAAAGCGTTCGTAGTCAGGTCCTGAGCGCTGCCGAGGCACTGAGCTACCACCATGTCCCGCACCGCTCTACAAAGGCGCGGCCAATGGATTCCATCGCGCTCCTGATCCCCGATATCCTCAATCCATTTTTTGCCGAGATCGTGCGCGGCGTGCAAGACGAAAGCGCCGATGAATATATGCCTTTGCTGCTGGATACCGCCGAAGATGTGCAGCGTGAAAAGCAGTATTTTCGTTTACTCACGACGCAACCTGTCTGCGGCGTCATCGTCGGCGGATCGCGCATTGCGGCGGAAGATCTGGCCGCAGAGATCAGCCATCAAAAAATACCGATGGTCGTGCTCAACCGTCCGGTACATTATCCACATGTGGCCTGCATCATGGTGGATTTCCAGGTAGCCACCTATCGGGCCGCCTGTCATTTGCTCAGCCTGAACCACACACGGATTGCCTATCTAACCGGACCGGTTCGATCGGAAGCATCGCAAGCCCGCTGGCGTGGGGTTGAGTTGGCGCTGGCTGAAGCTGGCCTGCCGCTTCGGCCCGAACTGTGCCCGGTGAGTTTTCCCGGTGTCGATGGCGGCTTTCAAGCGATGAGCGCCCTGCTGGCCCTGCCGGCTTCTGAACGTCCGACCGCCGTGGTGGCTTATAACGATCTCATGGCACTCGGCGCGCTGCACGCCATCCGTACCCATCGGCTGCATGTACCGGACGACATCTCGGTCATCGGCATCGACGATATTTCAATGGCCGCCCACACCAACCCACCGCTCACAACCATAGCCCAGCCCAAGTATCGCATGGGGCGCTTAGCCATGCAGATGCTGCGGCGCATGATTCAAGGCCAACCGCCGCCGGAGGAAGGCTACACCTTGATGGAAAGCCCGCTCATCGTACGCGAATCGACTGGCCCAGCCCCCAGCAATCACCCGAACGGACATTACTCATGAATCCCTGGGAACGCTTCGCGCTAGTAGCGCGCGGGGGGGAAGCCGATCGCATCCCCGTTGCCTTGATCGTCGATAGTCCGTGGCTGCCCGGTTATGCTGGTATCAACACGCTCGATTTCTTTTTGCGTGAAGACGAATGGCAGCGGATTTATCTTGGCCTGCCGGCGCGCTTTCCCGACGTCGCCTGGATCCCCGGCTACTGGATCGAGTACGGCATGGCAACAGAACCCTCGGCGTTTGGCGCACGCATCATGTGGCATCGTGATCAACCGCCATCCATTGAGCCGGTGCGCGGTGGGCTGCGTGTGCTGGCCGACATGGAAGCGCCCGATCCACAGCAGCATGGCCTCATGCCATTAATCCTGCAGCGCTACATTGACGCCGAGAAACGCCTGTTGCCCGAGGGTGAAGCGATCAAAATGGTGGCGGCGCGTGGGCCATTTGCGATCGCGGGTTGGCTGTTGGGCATTACCGAATTGTTGATCGCCCTGAAGAAAGACCCGGAAACGATCGGTCGTCTGCTCGAGACGTTAACGACGACGGTGGTCCACTGGTTGCGCGCCCAACTCGACGTGCTGCACGCACCCGAAGGAATTCTGGTGTTGGACGATATCGTCGGGATGCTGTCGCCCAAGTTATTTGAGCAATTCGCGCGGCCCTTGCTGACGCGCCTCTTCGCCGAGTTCAACGGCTTGATCAAGGTCTTTCACAACGATACGCCCTGCCCGCATCTGCTGGCGCCGATGGCTTCGCTCGGCTTCGACGTCTTCAATTTCAGCCACACGATCGACATGGGCGAGGCTCAGACACAGATGCCGCAGATCGCGTTGATGGGCAATGTCCCGCCGCTTGAGGTGATGGTGCGTGGCACACCTGAGCAAGTGACCCGCTGGGCCCAGACGTGCATCGCGAGAACGGCCGGGCGCGGCTTGATCCTATCGGCAGGCGGCGGCGTCAGCCCCGACACCCCGCCCCAGATGATTGATGCCCTCATCAGCGCAACACGGTCTTGAGCATTGCTGCTAAAAACAAGGTGAAAGGAGGACCTGCCGCCCGAGCGCTTTGTATGAAGATCCGTCCGTTGAATGAATTGACCCGATCGCAGAATCCCACGTCACATCAAGGAGTGCTGAAGATGAAGCATCACGTCTATCGTGTATTGGCCGCCCTTGCGGTCGTTGCCCTGATCGTTACCGCGTGCACTACGCCGCCAACACCTGCCCCGGCGACGCAGCCTCCCGCAGCGGTACAACCGACAGAACAGAAACCGGCTGAGGTCAAGCCCACTGAAGCCCAGCCAGCCGAAGTCAAGCCGACTGAAGCACCGGCACAACCTACCTCGAAGTATGGTGAAGCTCCTCAGCTCGCCGAGGAAGTGAAAGCCGGTAAGCTGCCACCCGTTGAAGATCGTCTCCCTCAGGAACCACTGGTCGTCGAAGGCGCTGAAGGTGTCGGCCAGTATGGCGGCACCTGGCGGCGCGGCTTCACCGGCCCATCAGACTTCAACGGCTACGTGCGCGTGGTGTATGACGGCCTCGTTCGCTTCTCGCCCGACGGCACCAAGGTCGAGCCGAAGGTTGCATTAGGCTGGGAAAACTCCGCCGACTTCAAAGAGTGGACTATCCTGCTGCGTGAAGGCGCGAAGTGGTCAGACGGCAGCCCCCTCACGGCCGATGACATCCTATTCTGGTACAACGATGTGCTGTTAAACCAGGACATCACGCCTTCACTTCCCAAGTGGATGAGGAACGCCGATGGTTCAGTGGCGCTGGTCGAGAAAGTCAACGACTACGCCGTGAAATTCACATATGCCGAGCAGAATACCTTGTTTCTGTATGAACTGGCCAACCAGGATGGCGGCGATCGCACCTATGCGCCGTTTCTGCCCGCCCATTATCTGAAGCAGTTCCATCCCACCTATGGCAATCAGGCCGACATCGACAAGCTGGTGGCTGATGCCAAATTCCAGACCTGGACTGAGTTGTTTGCCAGCAAGAATGCGCCGTTTGAAAATCCTGAGCGGCCGACCATGGCGGCCTGGGTTCCTGCCAGCCGCATCAGCGACCAGGTCTTCACGCTGAAGCGTAATCCGTATTATGTGGGCGTCGATACCGCCGGCAACCAGCTGCCCTACCTCGACGAAGTGCGCTTCACGTTCTTTGCCGACGCGCAGGCCTTGAATCTGGCCGCCATCGCCGGTGAGCTGGATCAGCAGGATCGCCACGTCAACATGATGAACTATCCCGTTCTGAAAGAGAATGAAGGCAAGGGACAGTATCGCGTCATCACATGGCCCAGCTTTGGTGGCGCCGATGCCGTGGTCATGTTCAATCAAACTTACCAGAAAGATCCCGAACTAGGCCAGCTGATGCAGAACCGCGACTTCCGCATCGCGATGTCCCACGCGATCGATCGCAGCCAAATTCAGGAATCGGCCTTCCTGGGCTTGGGCGAGCCGCGCCAGGCCGTGGCCGCGCCGTGGCATCCCTACTATCCCGGCGACGAAGTCGCCCAGCGCTACACCGAGTTCGATCAGGCCAAGGCAAATGAGCTGCTTGACTCGATCGGGTTGGACAAGAAGAACGCCGAAGGTTATCGCCTGTATCAAGGCACGGAGACACCCGTCACCATCGAAATCTCCGTCGTGCCCGCCTTTGGCCCCTGGCCCGATGTGGCGCAGCTGATCGCCCAGAACTGGGAAGAAGTCGGCATCAAAACCATCGTGCAAGTGCGCGAGCGTGCACTGCATTTCCAGATGCGGAGCAGCAACGACCTGCAGACCGAAATTTGGAATGAAGACACGGGCGGCTTCCCGTTTACCGGCGCGCCCAAATATGATCCGCGCATCGGCGGCGGCAACGCCGGTCTGACACTCGCGCCGCTGGTCCGCCAATGGTATGCCACCGATGGCAAAGAAGGTGTGGAACCGACACCGGAGATGAAGCGCATCGTCGAGATCATGGATAAGGCCAAGACGGTGGGGCCGGAAGAACAGATTAAGCTGGCGAAGGAACTCTATGATCACTGGACCCAGCAGATGTACGAGATCGGCATCATCGGCCTATCGCCCATGGTGCAGGGTGTCGCCGTCGTCAACAACAATTTAATGAATGTCCCTGAGCAGCTAGGTAATGACTGGCCGCTGCGCACGCCCGGCAATGCCCGGCCAGAAACGTGGTATTTCAAGCAGTAACCTTACGCTGATTCGCCGGAGAGGGGCGAGGCAACCTCGCCCCTCTCCGGTACCGTCTCCGTAGCCAGGACATCCCATGCCGTGGCTGCATCCCGACATTGATCGCTAGGAGGACATCTCTCGTGTTACGCTTCGCGCTTCAGCGGCTCATTCTGCTGCCCGTGCTGCTCTTCCTGTTCTCGATCATCGTCTTCGCCCTGATCCAGGCGCCGCCCGGCGATTTTCTGGACAGTTATCTCGCTTCGCTGGCCTCGTCCGGCTCGTCCGTGGACGAAGAGCAGATTCAGGCCCTCCGGCAACAGTTTGGTCTCGATCAACCTGTGCACATTCAGTATCTGCGCTGGGTCGAAAACATCCTGCGCGGCGATTTGGGCCTTTCACTGGAATATCAACGTTCCAACAATGAACTTATCGACGAGCGGCTGGGGCTGACGATTGTGCTGGCCCTCTTTGCTTTTGCCTTCACCTGGGTTGTCGCGGTCCCCGCCGGCATTTTATGCGCCATGCATCCGCATTCATTCATCGATTATTTCTTTTCCGTGCTGAATTACATTGGCGTCGCCATTCCTAACTTTCTGCTGGCGCTCATCCTCATGTGGATCGCCTATTCCTCCTTTGGGATCAGTGTGACCGGCCTGTTCTCGCCGGAATTCGTCGACGCGCCGTGGAGCCTGGCGCGCGTGGGCAACCTGCTCAGTCACATCTGGCTGCCCATGATCGTGATCGGCATTGCGGGCACGGCGCGCTTGACGCGCGTGATGCGCGCCAATTTGCTGGACGAACTCAATAAGCCCTATGTGGTTACCGCGCGCGCCAAGGGACTGTCTGAATGGCGGCTGGTCCTGAAATACCCGGTGCGGCTGGCGCTTAATCCGTTGGTGAGCACCATCGGGTGGTATCTGCCGCAGTTGTTCTCCGGCAGTTTGATCGTTGCCACCGTGATGAGTCTGCCCAACATCGGGCCGTTGTTGCTGCGCGCGTTGCAGAGCCAGGATATGTACCTGGCAGGCAGTATCTTGCTCATTTACTGCGCATTGACCATCGTCGGCACGCTCATCTCTGATCTGTTATTGGCCGTGCTTGATCCGCGCATTCGCACGGGAGGGGCGCGAGCATGAGCACTTCAGAAGCCGTAGAACTCACCCCCACCCCCCTGAAGAAAAAGGACAACGAAGAGCGCATCTCGGTCGCCTCGAACTGGACGCTGATCTGGTGGCGCTTCAAGAAGCACCGGCTGGCGTTGATCTGCGGCGTCGTCTTGATTGTATTGTATGGGGTGGTGCTGGTGCCCGACTTCTTTGCCACCGAAGATCCCGAATTCACCGATGCGCTGCAGGCATTCATGCCACCGCGATCGATCCAGCTCTTCGATGACGGCCAAGTGAGTCCCTGGGTACCCGGCGTCACCGGCAAGCGCAATCCGACGACGCGGCGCATGGAATGGCAGATTGATCCCAACGTTAAGGTTCCGGTGAAATTCTTTGCCACCGGCTATGA
>JAUQXC010000696.1 GCA_030834825.1 Thermoflexales bacterium | reverse complement strand
GGGCTTTTACTGGCTGGTGCAGGCCTGGCAGGTTCTCAGCTTCAATAACCTGGTCGATCAGACACAGGTTCGCAACTTGGAAGAGCTGGCGCAGCGTTCCGCCAGCCTGGTGTCATTTGCTGACGCCATCTCTAACCTACTGACGACTTTCTACCTGTTTGTGACGATCATCATGTTCAGCGTGGCGGCGACGCTCATGTGGGAAGTCCGTGGACGCCTGGCGCAGTGGTCACGCGAATGGAGCCTGGTGGCTGCGTTCCCGATCGGGTTGGCGGTGCTGATCGGGGTCGCTTCGACCAACCTGAATCCGGTGCGCGCCGACATCATCTATAAGCAAGCAGAAGCCATCCGCAATAGCGGCCAGTTGGATTTGGCGATTGCGCATTTCAAGCGCGCCCGCGAGTTGAATCCGACAGAAGATTTCTACCATTTATGGCTGGGTGCAGCCTTCCTGGATAAGGCCAACACCCCCTTGCAAACCGCCACCTTGTTGAGTAGCACCCCGACCATTGACGCGGTGATGAAGCTGGATTTCGCGAAGACGTATCAGCTCAACCAGGCCGATGCCCTGACGGCGGCACAGACGATACTGCAGCACGCGCGTGTGTTAAATCCGCTCAACACCGATCACTCCGCCAACTTGGCACGCCTGCATCGCCGCTGGGCCGATCTGAAAGCGTCTGATCCCCTCGCCCGGCAGCAAGAGCTGGAAACGGCCGGCGAATATTATCGGCAGGCCACCGAGCTCAGCCCCAACAATGCCCAGCTGTGGAATGAATGGGGGCTGATTAACCTGGCGATGTCGGATCTGGCCCGGCAAGGTGGCGAAGCGGACAAGGCCGATACCTATCTCGCGGATGCGGACGCCAAGCTTGCTCACTCACTGGAACTTGACGCACAGTACGATCAGACCTATTTGCTACTGGCGCAAAAGGCTCGCTCGTTGGGCAAGAACGATGAAGCACTAGAGTACTATGAGCAGGCCCTAAAATGGAATCCGGGTAGCCTGGATGCCTGGGGCGGCGCAGTTGATGTACTGCTGTCGACTCAGAACTATACCGATGCGGAGAAGATGTCACAAGTCTTCCTGGAGAAGAATCCCAATTCGCTGCCTGTGCTGCGCACGCTGGCGCGCAATATCTATTATCAACAAAATCGTATTGACGAAGCGACCGCCCTGATGCAGCAGGTTCTGCAACTGGCGCCGAATGATCCTAATCACTGGGACGATCTTTACGTGACGGCGGTGTTCCTGGCCCAAAGTGGGCGTCTGCAAGAAGCTCTGCCTTTAGCACAACAAGCCTTGGAGTTGGCGCCGCAGGATCGAAAGGAAGGGATTCAACCGATCGTCGAGCAGTTGCAGGCACAGTTGGGTACCAGCCCGCAGCCAACCAACACGCTGCCCTTCCAGACTCCACCGCAACCGCTCCCGCAACAATAACGTTTCTCCGCCGGGCGAGGACGCTGTGCTATCCTCGCCCGGTCGTTAGCTCTTCTGTGTGGTGAACCATCATGATCATCCCCATCCTGGTTTTTGCCGGAGCTTTACTGATTGCCTTTGCCGCCACACCCGTGGCGCGCCGGATCGCGCCTCACTTAGGCGTGATGGATCAGCCCAATCCACGTAAGGTTCACGCACAACCCATGCCGTTGTTAGGCGGCGCGGCGATCGTCGTCGCCAGCTTGCTCACGCTTCTGTTATTGCGCGATCGCTTTGAGATTCAGCAGCTGGGCAGCATTTTGCTGGGCGCCGCCTTGATGGCGCTGGTCGGCTTCTATGACGATCGCTGGGGGTTGCATCCCATTTTGAAATTGATCGCCCAGATCGCGGCGGCCATCATTCTGATCCTTTCCGGCGTCAAAGTCACCGCCCTGCCCGAAGAATGGATGAACCTCACCATCACACTGGTGTGGGTGGTGGGTCTGACCAATTCGCTGAATTTGCTGGATAACATGGATGGCCTATCGAGCGGTGTGGCGGCGGTGTGCGCGTCGTTCTTTGTGGTAATGGCAGCTCTGAGCGGGCAGATTTACGTGGGCGCATTGGCGGCCGCCCTGCTCGGCGCGACGCTTGGCTTTCTGGCCTACAATTTCAACCCTGCGTCGATCTTCATGGGCGATACGGGTAGCCTGTTCCTGGGGTTCATCCTGGCCGCCATCGGCATCAAGCTGCGCTTCCCGGACAATGTGCCGTTCGTGACGTGGATGGTGCCCATCGTTGTCATGGGCATACCCATCTTCGATACGACGTTGGTCTTCATCTCGCGCCTGCGGCGCGGTAAAAATCCGCTGACGACGCCGGGGAAAGATCACGTCTCGCACCGCCTTGTCGGCCTGGGCCTCACGACGCGCGAAGCGGTGATGAGTCATTACCTCATCAGCGGCCTGTACGGCATGGTCGCCATCCTCATCACTCAGGCGACGATCATCGAAGGTTATCTTCTGGGTGGTTCGGCAGCCTTGGTGTCGCTGTATGGCCTATGGTTCTTTGAATTTAGGCGCAAGCCTACGCCCCAACCCGCGGCCTCACTCCCTCCTCATCATGAGCACTAACAACACGCCGCGCACCTCGCGCACCCGACCCATTCTGCTGCTGATCCTGGCCATGGGGATCAGCCTGGCGATGGTGTGGTTCACTTATCGGTATCAACAAGAACTGCGCGATCTGGGTAGTGCCAGTTTAGTCGGTTTATTCGTGGTTAGTCTCGTGGGCAATGCCACATTGATCTTTCCGGCACCCTCGTTTGCAGCCGCGTGTGCGATGGGGCTGGTGCTTCATCCCGTTCTGGTTGGCAGTGTGGCGGGTCTCGGCGCAACGATGGGTGAATTGACCGGCTACCTGGCGGGTTACGTTGGCAAAACTGTCCTCCCCGCAGGCAAGCTCTATGAGCGTTTACATGCTTTTATGAAACGCCATGGCATGC
>JAUQXC010000695.1 GCA_030834825.1 Thermoflexales bacterium | reverse complement strand
CCTGCTGGCGCGCGAAGTTGTGGCCTGGGCCCAAGAACGGAATGAACATGCCACAACGGTCCAGTGGCGTTTCACGACCGCTGATGCGCGGGTGAAACTTGTTTCACTCTATCCCAAGTTTTTGCCTTGACGGACTACTAGGCTAACGGTTTGGGGTATTGTGCTGCGCAGGTTACTACTGATCTCAGCTTTGCGAGCAGTCGTCGATCGGACCACTCTCGCCAAGACTGAAAAAAGATGGCTCGCAAAGCTGCTCCATGAACCACACTCCACAAACTCAACTTCATAAAACCTTCCGCCTGAATAAAGGCCCCTTGATCATCAATGCCTTGTTCGGCGGATTGGTGGGCGGAGCCTATGGCCTGGCGATTGCTAATCCGCTGGCGGTATTCATGGCCGGCGCGGTGATCGGATTGGCGATAGGCGTGGGGTATGAATGGCTGGCCTGGAAATGGCGTCGCCATACGCGCTTATATCGACAGCGCTTGTTGCTGTTGATCCTGTTCGAAATCGTCTTGACGTTCTACGTGGTGCTGCCGCTGGCGGCCACTCATTCCACCTTGTACCCGTTGCGCTTCCCGGTGACGTTGCCGCCCTGGCAGGTGAGCGATCAGTTAGAAGACGTCTCATTCACGACCTCCGATGGCCTCACACTGCAAGGCTGGTATATTCCTTCCGGCAACGGCGCGGCCATCATTGCCCTTCACGGTTTTAACGGCAATCGATCGCACGTGGTGTTTCATGCCAAAGCGCTGGCCGATCACGGCTATGGGGTGCTGCTGTTTGACCTGCGGATGCATGGTGAGAGCGGCGGCACGATCTTCTCCAGCTGGGAGACAGAGCGGGATGTCGTGGCAGCCGTGGACTATCTCAAGACCCGATCGGATGTGCAGCCCGAACGGATCGGCGCGATCGGCCTTTCCGCAGGCGCACACGCCATCCTGTCCGGCGCCGCCGCGTCGCCGGACGTGCGTGCCATGATCCTCGATGGTCTGGGAGCGGGTACGGTGGATGATTTCCTGGATCCCTTTATTCCCGAGGTGCAGGGCCTGTGGTTCATGACACCTGCCATCTGGCTGGATGATCGCGCCCTGGAGCTGTACACAGGCCGCGCCGCGCCGCCGCCGTTCAAGGAATTGGTCAAGCGCATCGCGCCGCGGCCGATGTTGTTCATCTCCAGCGGCCTGGCGCCGTACGAGACTTCCCTGGCGCAGCGCTATGCCGTGAATGCGGGAGCGAGCGCGGAAGCGTGGGACTTGCCTGACGTCGATCATGTGAGCGGCATGGTGACTCGGCCGGAAGAATACGCCCAGAAGATGTTAAACTTCTTTGATCAACATTTGCGTTGAAAGGGTAGGAGTATGGCCATTCAAAAACGTTTTCGCGCCATTCTGGAAACCGATGATGAATCGGCGTTCACGTACATCAAAATTCCATTCGACGTCAAAACGGTCTTTGGTAAGGCGCGGCTGCCCGTGCGCGCCAGCGTGAATGGCTACAGCTATCGCAGCACGCTCGCGCCCTACGGCGGTGTGCATTACCTGGGCGTCAATCAAACGGTGCGTACCGGCGCCAATGTGAAAGCGGGCGATCGGGTGCTCGTGACGCTGGAGACCGACGAAGCGCCGCGCACCATTAAACCGCCGACCGATCTGGCGCGCGCCCTGAAGGCGAATGACGCGGCCAAAGCGCGGTGGGCTGAGCTGAGTTATACCCATCGTAAGGAATACGTTCAAGCCATTGAAGCGGCCAAGCGGCCTGCGACACGTGTGCGGCGCGTCGCGAAAACGATCGAGCAACTTGCGGGGGAATATCAAGCCAGGAGCAAGCAAGCATGACACCCGATCCTCGTCTGGAAGAACAATTGCGGCAAGGCTTCAAATATCTCAATCGCTTCATGCTGTTGATGTGGCGCCTGGGCATGGGACCGCTCTTGAATATGGGGCCGGCCATGGCGGGACGTTACATGGTCATCACGCATACCGGGCGCAAGTCTGGGGCGAAGCGGCGCACGCCCGTCAACTATGCGTTGGTGGACGACGAAGTTTATTGCACGGCCGGCTTTGGTAGCATGTCCGATTGGTATCGTAACATCGTCGCCAATCCGCAAGTGGAAGTGTGGCTGCCTGACGGCTGGTGGGCGGGCATTGCCGAAGAGGTCACTCAATCTGAATCTCGGCTGCCGTTGCTGCGTCAAGTCTTGATTGCGAGCGGCTTTGCGGCGCTGGCCGCTGGGGTCGATCCCAACAAGTTGACGGATGAAGAGCTCGACGCGGCGACGAAAGAGTACCGGCTGATTCACATCCGGCGTGTGGCCGCGCGCACCGGCAAAGACGGACCGGGCGATCTGGTGTGGGTGTGGCCGCTGTTAGTGACGATCTTGCTGCCATTGGCGCTGCCGAAGGGGGCGGGTGGTCGTGGCGCTAAAGGTAAAGGGCGTCATTGAAGCACGGCGCCAGCCTCGTCCTGACAAAAGCAGCAATTGCTTGTACAATGGGGCGAACTTAGTCACTCCTTGGGAGACAAGATGCGCGTTTTACTCACGGGACCCTTTGGCAACATCGGCAGTCACACCACGGCCGAATTGATCCGGCAGGGCCATCAAGTGCGCGCGTTCGATCGGCGCACGCCGCGCACAGAGAAAGTGGCCCAGCGCTTTGCCAGGCAGATCGAAATTCGCTGGGGTGATCTGCGCGATGGCGCGGCGGTACGGGCTGCCGTTCAGGAACAGGACGTCATCGTGCATCTGGCGGCCGTCATCCCGCCGGTGAGCACCGAGCAGCCTCAGCTGGCCGAGCAGGTCAACGTGGGCGGCACGCTGAACTTGCTCGAAGCGGCCCAGGCGCAGGTCAAACTGCCCAAGTTCTTCTTTGCTTCGTCGTTTGATCTCTTTGGCCACACCGCCGATCAACCTCCGCCGCGCCGTGTGACCGATCCAGTGCAAGAAACCGACGAGTACACACGCAACAAGATCGCCGGCGAGTCGCTGATCAAACAAGCGGGTCTGGAGTATGTCATCGCGCGCTTCTGCGATGTGCCGGATGTCAAAGAGCCGCACCCGATCATGTTTGAGATCCCGCTCGATCAACGCTTTGAAATGATCCACGGCGACGACGTGGCCCTGGCCATCGCAAATACCTTGAAGACGCCGGAAGTCTGGGGCCAGACCATCCTCATCGGCGGTGGGCCACGCTGCCAGATTCGTTATCGTGATTATCTGTATGGGATGCTGGACGCGATCGGGATTGGAGCGCTGCCCGAAGAAGCGTTTGGACTCGGTCCCTACTGCACCGATTGGCTTGATTCTGAGTAC
>JAUQXC010000694.1 GCA_030834825.1 Thermoflexales bacterium | reverse complement strand
GAGATGCAGGTGAGTGGCCATGATCACGTCATAGAATTCAGCCCCGCCGTCAGGCAGCGCCGTGATTTCAATCCACGGCTGAAGGCGCGGGCGCAACCTCCGAAACCAGTGTCGTTCAACGGCCATCAGGTACGCAGCTGGCGAAATGTGCCCAACGGAGCGCATATCCGCTGAGACGATGACACGGTGAGGAGGGAGCAAAGCGCTTCTGTTTTTCATCATTCTCCCTTTGGTTACCACCTATCACGCGCGCGGCTGACCCGCTCCAAGCAGCTGACAATCCGCCATTCTCAACCGTTGGATTGTCAGCCGGCGGGAGTCATTGTGACCGTATGCTTTACGCGGCCTGTCCAACGACAGTCTGGACTTGTCCAAGTCCGCCATAGAGCGCCTGCCGCACCTGGGCGGCGGACAAATGCGGCGTCTCGATGACGGGCGAGTTAAAGGTAAAGAGATCCCAGTCGCGGGTCAGAAAACGGATACCCAGGGCCTCGGCTTGCCGATAGATCGCTGTGCCTGGCAAGGGGGTCAGTGGCGCATACATGGCGACAATTCGGCCACGGTTTTTCCCGCCCCGATTGGGTATGGGGCAACCCAAGTGACCGAGCCGGAGCGCAAAATCCAGCGTCTGGCGTACTGTCTCAGCAGTATCCCACGGGAAACCGATAATAAACGAACAGATCACATCCAGACCGATCGCCTGCGAGTAATCCACCACTTTTTCGACCTGTTCCAGAGAGATGCCTTTGCGGATCAGCTTCATGATCTCGGGGTTGCCCGTCTCCACGCCGTACTGGACTTCGATGCAGCCGGCCTCGACCATCTTGCGTGCCAACTCCCGCGTCATCGTGTTGACGCGCGCCTCGCACGTCCACTGCACATTCAAGCGCCGCTCGATGATCAGATCACAGATCGCCATCGCGCGCTTGGGCCACAGCGTAAAAGCGTCGTCGGCAATAAAGAAGGAATTTAACTTGTGCCGATTGACCATCTCCTCGATCTCGTCGACAATGAAGTGGGGCGAGCGGGCTCGATAGGGTGGGTCGGGATACAGTGTATTGGCAGCGCAGAACACACAGTGTGACGGACAACCGCGCGCTGTGATCAACACACCCGGCTTAGCGTAACGATCGAGCTTGAACAAGTGCCGGCCGGGAAAGGGCAACCGATCGAGATCTTCGATTAAGGGACGCGACTCGGTTTCGCAGATATGGTCGCCGGCCTTAAAAGCGATGCCTCTGATCTGATCGAGGGTCGGCCCATCCCCAGCGAAATGGTGCATGAGTTCAAGAATGGTCTCTTCACCTTCATAGCGTGCGAGCACATCCACCGCCGGGCAGGCCAACGTCTCCTCGACCAGGAACGTCGCCTGCGGCCCGCCGACAATGACCTTCGTAGTCGGTGAGGCGGCTTTCACTAACTCGGCGATTCGTAAACCGTTCTTGTAAGTCACGACCATGGTACTGATGCCCACAACCCGCGGCTGGCGTTCGCGCACCAAGCGCGTCAGGTCGGCGCCGCGTGCTTGCTCGGCGGCCATGTCCAGCAACTCGACACTGTAGCCTGCCTGCTCCAGTACTGCGGCCAGATAACCCAACCCGAGGGGCAGCGTCATACCGCCGTCCTTGTCATAGGGTTTAGCCGCAACGCTGGGTGGGGTGACCAGTAACATATCTAACGCCATGCTCAGCTCCTTATCCCGGCTTAGGCTACCTGGGGTCCAGGTCCCCGATAATCGTCCACACTCATCTCATATCTGCCGAGGGCCTCACGAAAGAAGAGCCGACGGCGCGCAGCTATCTCTTGCTGAAGGTTCGGCCGTTCAAGGTCCTTGCGGATCGCTACCAAGAGTTCTTCATCCTGCAACAGGTCATAACAGACCTCACAAATGCTATCTTTAGGATAGCGGCGCCGTAGTTTGTGGCCATAGCCCAGCTCAATCGCTCGTTGAGCCAAATACCCCGGCCCCCACACCCGCAGCGCCTGGAGATAGAGGTTGGCTTCAGCGCGAGCCAGAATGATCGACAGGGATTCTTGCCGGAGATCACCCAACACAAGAGGGTTATGGGCAATCTCGAGGTCCAGCGGCGGCTCACAACAGGCGTAGACTACCCCATGCTTATCGATCATCGGGACGCTGACGCCGGGGCACATACCTCTAGGCATATATTCTCGCAGATCAAAACGCTCTGGCCTTAGCCGTTGGGCATTGCCCTGCCGGACAATTTGAACTGGAAAGATGGGGATGGGAACACCCACTCTTTGCTCTAGCTGCTGCTTGTATTCCCAATAATCTTCAATGCGGCAATAGGACACTGCCAGCATCACTCTCAATCCTAGCTCATGTCCCATCAGCGCCGCATTGATCACAGAGTCCACCGGCACCCGGGTGTCGTGAAACTCGTCGACGCTGACGCACAAATCGGTTAAGCCCGGTAGTTCACTGAGCAGCTGTCGCGCTTGATCCCGGCTCTCAGCCCAGTAGGCATTGGTCACCACATTCATGCGCAGTCCCAGCGCTGCGCCATGCGCGATCACGGCCCGCAGCTTGTCGAAGACGCAAAACGCTTCACCGCCGGTAAGGCTGACCAGCCGAACGCGTTTGGTCAGCGCCGCTTGGTTTAGCCAGTCGAGCAGATCTTCTAATGCGGGAACGTCGCGGTTTTCTAATTGGGAGCCAAACATGCAATGCCCGCACCGCAACGGGCAACGTGCTGTTACCCACAACCCCAGCCGCTGGTGAAGTCCAAAGATAGCATTGGTATCGCTGGCGGCTGGCGCAGCTTCCGCATGAATATCGGCAGTGATCATGGCCTGACTCCAGACAAGTTTCCCTGCAAACGGCGCGAGTCGTTAGCTGGAAGATCCGCAGCGTCTTTCTCGGTGGTTGCGAACAAAGTTGAGCGAGGCCCCAGCGTCGCTTCGAAATACAGATTGTGCAGATCAGAGGCCTGCAGGTGCTGGGTCTCAATGACGGGTTCGACCAGGGTGTAATGATCCCAGTCTTTCGTCAGGAAACGTATCCCCAGTTCCTGGGCGTGCTCGTACACGTGGGTGCCGGGTAGTGGAG
Source organism: Thermoflexales bacterium (assembly GCA_030834825.1). Taxonomy (GTDB): domain Bacteria; phylum Chloroflexota; class Anaerolineae; order Fen-1058; family Fen-1058; genus Fen-1058. Next base: position 2,059 of record JAUQXC010000694.1, on the reverse strand, counting down.
TGAGGATCGTAAAGGAACACGTCACTCGACCGCGGCTTCCCTGCCGTTCGCGTGTCGAGGGAGTCCCCAATTTTTCCAGGCGGCGACTCAGCTCAATCGTTTGACCCACTGTCTTGAAAGTGTCCTGGGGCAGGCCAATAATGAAAGAGCAAACCACATCCAACCCGCGCGCCTGGCTTAGATTAACCACGTCCTCGACCCGGGCCAGTCTGATTCCTTTGCGAATCTGGCGCATGATCTCTGGGTTGCCAGTCTCGACGCCATAATTCACTCCCGTGCAACCAGCTTCGACCAACTTTTCGGCCAGATGGGCGGTCATGGTGTTGATGCGTGCCTCGCAGGTCCAGTTTACTTTCAGCCCGCGCGCGATGAGCAGCTCACAAATGTCGATGGCGCGCTTAGGCCATAGCGTAAAGGTGTCATCGGCAATGAAGAAGGAATTCAACCTGTACCGCTTGACCAGCTCTTCGATCTCGTCAACCACCAACCGGGGTGAGCGGGCCCGATAGGGTGGGTCAGGATACAGCGTATTGGCGGCGCAAAATACGCACTGCGATGAACAGCCCCGCGCAGTGATCAAGATCCCCGGCTCGGCATACTGTTCCAGCTTGAACAGCCGGCGGGCGGGCCAGGGTAAACTATCGAGATCGGCAATGAGCGGACGGGGATCTGTTTGGCAAATGCGGTCGCCGTCCCGGAAGGCAATGCCGCGAATGCGATCGAGGGCTGGTCCATGATCAGCGAAGTGGTGCATCAACTCCAGCATGGTTTCTTCGCCTTCGAAGCGCACCACGACGTCCACGGCCGGACAGGCCAGCGTCTCGTCGACCAAGAAAGTGGCCTGCGGTCCTCCCACGATCACTTTCGTGGCCGGCGCAACGTTTTTGATCAGCTGCGCAGCCCGCAAGCCGTTTTTGTACGTCTTGACCACGGTGCTGATGCCGACCACGCGCGGTTGTTGTTCACGGACAAATTGTGTCAGGTCGGCGCCGCGCACGTGTTCGGCTTGCATATCGAGCAGTGCGACCTGATAGCCAGCCTGCTCTAACACCGCCGCCAGGTAACCCAGGCCCAGCGGGGGTGCGATGCCTTTAGGCGGATCGATCGGGCTGCTGATGACGGGCGGTGGAAGGACCAGAAGAATGTCTAGCATAGGACTGTCTCAACCGGACTGGCGTTCCGCTCAAGCTCGATTGAACGAGTCGCGCGCAGTCGCCACTCCCGCAGGTCTGCCGCGCTTAAATGAGCGGTCTCAATAATGGGCGCCGCCATGGTGTAATGATCCCAATTCTTAGAAAGAAACTTCAATCCCAATTCGCTGGCATGCTCGAAAATAAACGTGCCCGGCAATGGGGTGAGATGGTAAAAGGCTGCCGTGACAAAACCGCGCCCCGGCCCGCCGCGGTTAGGCCAGGTGGCGCCCATCCTTCGCAATTTGCCGGCAAATTCGATTGTTTGGCCAATTGTCTGCGGGGTATCCCAGGGAAAGCCTAGGATAAACGAACACATCACGTCTATGCCGGCAGCCTGTGTGAAATTCACGACTTCTTCAACCTGCTCCAGACGGATGCCTTTGCGGATCAGCTTCATAACGTCTGGATCGCCGGTTTCGACTCCATAAAAGATCTGATGGCAACCCGCGGCACGCATCTTGTGGACTAAGTCCGGCGTCATCGAATTGACGCGCGCTTCACAGGTCCAGTGCGCCTTCAAGCCGCTGGCGATGATCAGGTCGCAGATCGCCAGTGCCCGTTTCGGTTGCAACGTAAAGGCATCATCGGCGATGAAGAAGTCATGGAGACCAAAGCTTTCACTGAGCTCGGCAATCTCAGCCATGACCGCTTGGGGCGAGCGGGCGCGATAGGGTTGCTCAGGATAAGTGGCTCGCGCGGCACAAAACACACATTGGCCCACGCAGCCGCGGGCCGTGAGGAGCACATCACAGATTGGCATTAGGTCACCTCAGCAACTACCGGTTGAGCAATAGCCGAGCGTGCTGCCTCGATATACAGGTCACGCATATCGTCAGCACTTAAATGTCGCGTCTCAATGATGGGTG
>JAUQXC010000693.1 GCA_030834825.1 Thermoflexales bacterium | reverse complement strand
CCCTTTGTCGTGATAGGAGCTGATCGGTCGGGCCAGCTACGGTACCCGACCGACCTGGGCGCGCGTCTGTCAGATTGTGCCGCGGCGGCCGCTCAACAGGTTTACCGCGATGATAATCACCGCGAGCACCAATAGGACGTGAATCAACCCGCCACCGATGCTACCCGCCAACCCCAGCAACCACAACACCACGAGAACCACAACAATTGTCCATAACATGGGAACACTCTCCTATCCTTCGTCTCTTAAATGATCGTCATTGTCGATAAGCCAGCGCTAAGTTGCTCCTGCCCCTACAACTCCAGCCGCGTTTTTTGCGACCGAGCGTTGCATCAATACTCAATCGATACAGGTAGCCTTGTTTCTGCTGCTTGGGCGGGCGAAACGTCAAACAGGTGATGCAACCCTGCTCAAGGCACGCAGGGCAGGCGCTCAGTGACATCATCATAGGCGATTTGCACGCCGCTGGCTATCAGCGTAAGACTGATCCTGTTGTCAGTGTTTGGACTACAACTCTTGATCGGCTTGTGCGAGCAGCTGCGTCAACCGATCGACCAGATTGCTGAGCTCTGGCCCCGGTGGCACAGTTTGCGCGGCTAACAGGGACTGAACGGACGCAAGGTGCGTTTGTAGCACATTGATCGGCTGGGCTAGAGTCGGCTTCGCCGTCGTCGTTGACCGCATGAGCTGCCCCGCCAGGATCTGAAGCACAGCTGCTAACGGCGGGGCGAGCAGAATACCGATGAGACCATATTCATCGACCAGCACCAGCACGACGATCACCACCAACAGCGAACTGAACCGGCGGCGATTGAACAGGCGCGGCTCGACGACAAACTCCAGAAAACACAACACCCCGATGGTGAACGCGGCCGCCAACAGGCCCAGCGCCAGATTACTGGACAGTCCCACCCACAAGGCGGGGACGACGGCCAACAGCATGCCCACCCACGGAATCAGCCAACCGAGGGCCCCGATAAGCGCCAGCGCGACCGGATACTGCAGCCCCAGCACCTGATAACCCAGGCCCAGCAAGATAACAGCCAACACGGTTTGAATCACCTGACTGCGCAAGTAAGCGCCCAGGCCGCTTTCCAGAGTCTGCCAGATCAGACGCGCGCGCGCACGTCGCTCAAAGGGCAGCAGTGACAACCACAACCGCTTGAAGTGTTCCTGATCGGCGCTCCAGTAAACGCTGAGCACCAGGACAATCAATAGCTGGCCGAGCAGATCAAAAGCGCCCAGAGTGATTCCCAGCACCGTTTGCGGCAGCGCGCCGGTGAAGAGTTGATAGAGATCGTCCGTCGAGGGCAGCTGCCGGGCCAGCGTTTGTTGAAACGGACTGCCGGTCGGCCACTGGGTTTTCATTTGCTCATAACCGTCCGCCACATTCTTTGTGAGCTGTTGCAGATCGGTCAGCAAGGGTCCACTGAGGATCAACACCAGCACGATGCCGCCGCCGATACAGACTGCATACGTGAGCAACAACGCCAGCCCACGGGGCAAGCCGCGCGCGGCAAACCGATCGACCAATGGCCGCACGGTGGCCGCCACGACCAGCGACAGGACAAACAGCACCACGGCCACGCGAACTTCCCAGAACAAGATCGCCGTGGTGAGTGTCGCTAAAATGATCAGAGTGAACCACGCCAGCCGCTTCATACTGGATCCTCCGCCGGCGCGGCTTCGGCCAGTGCGCGATCGAGATTCATGGCAATCGTTTCGAGGGTATCTTCAACCTGGTCGAGTTCGGCCTGAACAGTGCCGGTCTGTTTGTGCTGGGCGTGGTTACGAATATCGACCACATATTCTTGCGTCTCATAGCGCAGCTTGCTCAAGCGATCGCGTCCCGCCGGCACTTCCAAGCCGGACGCTTGCGGACGCAGCAGCGATCGATCGAGAATGACTTGAATCACCGCGGCCATCGGAATCGCCAGCAGCAAACCGGCGAAGCCAAACAACGCGCCAAACGCGACGATGGCTAATAGGGTGACCACAGGATTAACGCCGACGGTTTTATGCATTACCCGCGGGGCGAGCAAATTATTCTCAACGAGTTGAATCAGCGCCGTAGCGACGATGACCCAGATGACTTTCGACGGGTCGTATGCAAAGGCGACTAACACAGCGGGGATCGCGCCCAGAGTGGGGCCTAACACCGGGATCAATTCAAACAACCCGGCCAGCAGCGCCACCGCCAGCGCCGCCGGCAACCCGATCACCAGATAAACCACCAGGGCCGCCGCACCCACCACCAGCGCCAGAAAACCCTGCCCGCGCACGTAACCGCCGACCCGCGTTTCGATCTCTTTGAGGATATCATGGGCGCTCTCACGTTGATCGCCGGGCAGGGGCAGTAATAATGTGCGCAGGGCGTGCTCACCCTCCAGCGTCCAATAAAAACCGATGAGCAATAGCCCCGTCAGCGTAAATAGTCCGTTGAGGATGGTGCCAGTAATATCAAGCACCTGGCCCACCGCATCCAACGCGCCGCCCGCCGCGGGTGACACTGTCAGCGTCGGCGTCAAATTGACCTGCGCGGGCATTTGCGCTGCGATCTCGCGGACTACCAGCAGTGGCGAACTCACCAGCGCTGCCTTCAAGTCCTGATAATAGCTCTCAATCTTGGGGACTGTCGCGGTGAGCTGCTCGACGATCGGGGGCACGAGCAAAACGATAAAACCAAGCAGTAATACCAGCAGAAGCACGTAGATCAAGATGACGCTTAACGCGCGAGACAGCCGGTGTCGCTGGAGCCAATCGACGCTGGGGGCCATGGCCATGCTGACGACGAGGCCGGCGAAGACGATGAGAACTATCGTGCGAAAGCGATAGAGCAGCAGAAAGCCGGCCACGACCAACAGCACGACCAAAGTCGCCAGGATGACACGGCGCGTGGTCCAGGTGGAAAGAATTACCTTAGCGGCAGGTTCAGTAGAGGCCATGACGATGAATCCTACCGGCATGATAACCGATTCACGCGCCAAGGACTGTCAGCACCAGGCTGATTCTGTTGTCAGCCTGGTACGAACGGAGCTGTCAGTGTTTGGACTACACCCGCGCGGCCAGTGAGAAAGGGCCGCCAGCTGAGAAGCGACCATGCAAAATGGCCCTGCACCGCGCAGAGCCATTCGTTTCATCAATCTGCTCAGTTGCCGGTTGGCGGATAGCCGGCCGCCGCCTTAGGCTTTGGCGTGGACTTTTTTGCCACTGTCGCGCAGCCAATTGCGAATTTCCATATCGGCCTCTATCCGGCCATAGCGATAGCGCAGCCGCAGGGCACTGGCGAGTTCTTCCGCCTTGCCGCTGAGTCCGGCGATGTCCTCGTCGGTGAGCTTGCTCCACTTTGGCTGTACCCGGTCTTTGAGCTCAGACCACTTGCCTTGTAGAATGTCTTTAGTGGGGTCCATGTGCGTCTCTCCTTAGCACCTTTCATTTTCCACTTCCACTTACCGGCGGCTTAACTCCCATTGCTCAGCTCGCTGTGTCAGCGGTGCCGCTCTTGCGAGCCGCCGCGGCCGGGTCTTGGGGCATCTGGTCGCGGTCGCGCAGCCAATGGTTAATTTCGATTTCCGCCTGGACCTGGCCATAGCCATACCTCTGCCGCAAGACACCGACCAGTTCTTCCGTTTTCCCGCTGAGTTGCCGCAGGTCATCGTCAGTGAGTTTGCCCCACTGCTGTTTCACCGGGCCATTGAGCTCAGGCCACTTGCCTTGTAGGATGTCTTTGGTCGGGTCCATGTGAATCGTTCCTGCTGGGGCCGCTCGAAAGTGTAACCGCCTCGCGGCTATTCTAAGAATCGAGAGAGGCGATCGGTGATTTTAGGCTCGACGTTGCGTGCGCCAAAGCCGTAATTCGCTCACAACGAATTACTAAAACCCGCAAGAGCGACCGTCGCCGCCACCGTTACTACGCCCTGCGCGCGGCTTGGCCAGATTCACTGCGTGGCCAAATTAGCCCAGAACTGTCTCATTCGGTTGCTGCGTTCTTCGTGCGGCTGGGCCAGTTCCACCAGCAGTGTGCGTTCGGCCAGCTCATGGGCGTTGAGCATTTTGATCGCTTTCTTGGTGTCCGCCTGGCTTGCCATCTCGACAAACCCAAAGCCTTTCGAGGCGCCGGTGTCGCAATCGGTGATCACCACTGCCGACGCGACCGTGCCCGCCTGTGAAAACAAGGCGCGTAGCTCGTCCTCAGAGGTCGTGTAGGGTAAATTGCCTACATACAGCCTTGTCTCCATAACAGAATCTCCTGTTCGCTGCGCTTCGGCTGTCCCTAACCTTCGCGGAAATGACGTTGTGCAAAGTGAGATGTGCGAATTAGTACTCGCCACCACCGGGCGGCATCATGGGGGCCGGGTTCTTCTCGGGCACGTCTGTGATCAATGCGTCGGTGGTCAGGATCATCGCCGCGATGCTGGCCGCATTCTCGACCGCGCTGCGGGTGACCTTGGCTGGGTCGATGATGCCGCTCTTGACCATGTCTTCGAAGTTGCCGGTCAACACGTTGTAGCCGATGTTCTTGTTGTCCTTATCCTTCGCAATGCGGCGGACCGTGTCGATGATGACCGCGCCGTCCTGACCGGCGTTCGCGGCGATGCGGCGCATGGGTTCTTCCAACGCGCGGCGCATGATCGTAATGCCCGTCTGAATGTCCGGTTCATCCGAGTTGATCTTCTTCAGCGCCGCGATGGCGTTGACCAGCGCCACACCCCCACCGGGTACGATGCCTTCCTCGACGGCGGCGCGCGTCGCGCTCAGCGCGTCTTCCACCCGATGCTTCTTCTCCTTCAATTCGGTTTCGGTCGCTGCGCCGACGCGAATGATCGCCACGCCGCCGCTCAACTTAGCCAGGCGCTCTTGCAGCTTTTCTTTGTCGTAATCGCTGGTCGTATTCTCCATCTCGACCTTGATCTGCTCGATGCGGCCTTTGATGGCCTTGAGCGCGCCTTTGCCTTCGATGATGGTCGTATTATCCTTATCCGCTTGAATCTTGGTGGCCTGGCCCAGATCCTCGATCGTCACCGACTCGAGCTGACGGCCTAAGTCTTCGGTGATAACCGTGCCGCCCGTCAATACGGCGATGTCCTCCAGCATGGCCTTGCGGCGATCGCCAAAGCCGGGGGCCTTCACCGCCAGCAAATTGAACATGCCACGCAGCTTGTTCAGCACCAGTGTGGCCAGCGCTTCACCGTCGACATCTTCGGCAATCACCACCAGCTCACGCTTGCCCTTTTGGATCAACTTTTCCAGCAGGGGCACCATATCGGTCGCCGCGCTGATCTTCTTGTCGTGGATCAACACGTACGGATTCTCGAGGACGGCCTCCATTGTTTCGGTGTTGGTGACGAAGTACGCGCTGATGTAACCGCGATCGAACTGCATCCCTTCCACATACTCAGTCTCAAACTCGCGCCCCTTGCTCTCCTCAACCGTGACGACGCCATCCTTGCCGACCTTGTCCATCACTTCGGCAATCAGGTCGCCGATCTCCGTGTCCGCCGCCGAGATCGCGGCCACGTTGGCGATCTCATGTTTATTGCTGACGGACGTGCTCATCTTTTTGAGCGCGGCCACCACCGCATCGGTGGCCAGCTCCAGGCCATGCTTGATCTGCATGGGGTTCGCGCCCGCGGCCACGTTCTTCAAGCCTTCGTGCACGATGGACTGCGCCAACACCGTCGCCGTCGTCGTGCCGTCGCCGGCCACATCGTTGGTCTTGGTGGCCGCTTCCTTCAGCAGCTGGGCGCCCATGTTTTCGTACGGGTCCTTCAGTTCGATTTCTTTCGCCACGGTCACCCCATCGTGGGTTACGGTGGGCGCACCGAATTTCTTGTCGAGCGCCACATTGCGGCCTTTGGGGCCGAGCGTGGTTGCGACGGCGCTGGCGAGCATATCGACGCCGCGCTTCAAAGCCTGTTGTGCTTCAGTGGTGAATACGAGTTGTTTAGCCATAGTAGTGTCTCCGTTTTCTTAAAGACCCGTGGGAGCGCAGCCCCATGCGCGGGCCTGGAATGCCCCGCCTAGGGTTGCTGCGCCTACGGACTTACTTTTCCACAATCGCCAGAATGTCGCTCTCTTTGAGGATGAGCAACTTCCTGTCGTCGATCTTGACTTCGGTACCGGCGTACTTGGCATACAACACTACGTTGCCCACCTTGACGTCCATCGCGATACGCTTGCCATCGTCAGCGGTGCGACCTGGTCCAGCCGCCAACACGGTGCCTTCCTGCGGTTTCTCCTTGGCCGTCTCGGGTAGA
>JAUQXC010000692.1 GCA_030834825.1 Thermoflexales bacterium | reverse complement strand
CTTGAGCAAGTAGGCGTACACGACAATTTCTTTGAAGTCGGAGGACATTCCCTGCTTGCTACCCAGTTAATCTCGCGGATCCGTGAGACTTTCCACATAGAGTTACCGTTACAGTGCCTGTTCGAAGCGCCTACCGTAGCTGGTCTGACCAAGAGCATTGAAGCGATTTGCTGGGCAGCACAAGACCTGTCATCTCGTCCCTCGGTACAGGAAAGTGGCCGGCAAGAGGGAAGACTGTGACCACCGTTGATCTCTTGTCGCGTCTGCGCGACTTAGATATAAGACTTTGGATTGCCGACGAACAGTTGTGTTATAACGCCCCAGATGGAGTGCTGACGACGGATTTGCTTGCGGAGTTGACTGAACGAAAAGAGGAGATCCTCGCCTTTCTGCGTCGAGCCAAGCACATTACCGGTTCCATCTCCTCGCTTAAACGATCGGGGACGCTAGAGACAGAATTGCCCCTCTCCTTTGCCCAAGAGCGATTGTGGTTCTTGAGTCAGTTAGCGCCTAACAGTTCAGATTACAACATCCCCGAAGCAATACAGTTAACTGGCCCACTAAACGTCGCGGCACTCGAGCAGGCCTTCAATGAGATTGTGCGCCGGCATGAGAGTCTGCGGACCACTTTTGCGACCGTCAGCGGCCATCCTAGACAAGTCATCGCTCCTGCTTTGACGATCTCACTTCCTGTGATCGATCTGCACGCACTTCCGGACACTGTCCGGAAGGCTGAGCTCCACCGGGTATCAACGGCCGAGGCGCAACGCTCATTCGATTTGACGCACGGGCCTCTGCTGAGGATTGCCCTGCTGCGTCTGAATGAAGAAGAGCATATATTGCTACTCACCGTTCATCACATCATCTTTGATGGCTGGTCGATGGGGATCTTTAATCAAGAGATGACGATCCTCTATCAGGCTTTCATGGTTGGGCAACGCTCGCCGCTGCCCAAGCTCCCTATCCAATACACTGACTTTGCCGCGTGGCAACGGGAATGGTTGCAAAAGGAAGAAAGACAAGAACTGCTTTCCTACTGGAAGCAGCAACTCCTTAACGCCCCCGCTATGCTACGATTGCCCACTGACCGGCCCAGACCACCGATTCAAAACCTCGCGGGCGCGAGCCAGCCCTTAAGCTTGTCCCAGGAATTAACTGCGCGGTTAGAGAAATTAAGCCAGCAAGAGGGAACCACCCTGTTTATGACACTGCTGGCGGCGTTTGCTGTGATACTGTATCGTCACACTGGGCAAGAAGATATTGTAGTGGGTTCGCCAATTGCCAACCGCAACTCGAGTGAAATAGAAGGGCTAATTGGCTTCTTTGTTAATATGTTAGCGTTGCGCGTTAACTTGTCAGGGAATCCCATTTTTCGTATGCTGCTGCAACGTACTCGCAAGATGATTCTGGAGGCCTATGCATACCAAGATTTGCCCTTCGAAGTCTTGGTGCAACATCTTCAGCCGGAGCGAGATCTAAGTTACATGCCATTGGTTCAAGTGGTGTTTGCTCTCCACAATGTACCGCTCAAAGACGTGCCAGAAATGGCTGGGCTGAATGTAAAGTCATTGGAGGTGGATACTTGGACAGCGCGGTTCGACTTGAGCGTGGCGTTGGTGAAGACAGAACAGGGATTGGTAGGCACGCTGGAATATAGCACAGATTTATTTGAGCCTGCGACCATAGCGCGACTCGCGGAACATTTTCAAACCCTGCTAGCCGGTATCGTCGCCGATCCCGACCAACCCATCGAACA
>JAUQXC010000064.1 GCA_030834825.1 Thermoflexales bacterium | reverse complement strand
AGCGCCAGCACGATAGGCAGACCCAATCCAATGAAGCCTGCAAAGGGATTGGGCTGCTCGAAGGTGCCGTAGGCGCGATACACGCCTTCGGACATTCGAAAACCGATCGGGCCGACGCGACGCCAGCGCGCTTCGTAAATCCCGATGATGGCTTGCAGCGTCATCGTCAGCAATACAGCGGCAACGATCCACTTGCTGCCGCGCCGCCGGGCGAGGTCGATCGCGAGCCACATCACCAGCACGATCTCGATCCATTTCACGACTTCCGTCAGACCGAGTTGGAGATCGGGCGACCAGAGCATCGTCACCGCTGCCCAGCCGCTAAAGATCAACAGCGGGATCGACAGTGGCGATTTGGGCACAGTGAATTCGCGCCGCGCCAGGTTACCCAGGCCCCAGGCCATCAACGTCAGCGCAAACAGGATCTGCCCGGCATCAATGGGTAGTAGACCGGGATAGTACGTGTTCAGCCAGGCAGCCCACGGGCTAACCAGCAATGTGATGATCAGACCAAGGCCCGGTTCGAGAAGGGTAGCGATCAAAACGGCGAAGACGATCACGCTGCCGATGACGATCTCCAGTGGCAACACAGCAGCGGCGAGGCTGCCAACTACCAGGAGTGTGAGAACACCGCTTACCATTCCGGGTTGAGTAAAATGAGATCGGCGGAACGAGGGGAACAACCGGCACCACATCACGGTGTTGATCTCTCGACCGGGAGCCACACGCTGAAGGTACTGCCCACTCCCATTTCACTCTTCACGTCAATGTGCCCACCATGCTGCTCGACGATCCAGCGTGCGATGGCTAAGCCAAGGCCGCTGCCGCGGCTCTTGCCCGGCACGCGGAAAAACCGATCGAAAATATGCGGCAGGGCGTCGGCTGGAATGCCTTCGCCCGTATCAGACACGGTTACAACGGCCCACTGATCGGCTAGCGACGTTTGAAGCCGGATAGCGCCGCCAGTGGGCGTATGCTTCAAGGCGTTATCCACCAGGTTGAAGAAAACTTGTTTCAGGCGATCGGCATCACCGAGAATGATGAAGGGCAATGGATCGACCAGTGTAACGGTCGTGCCATTCGCGTGAAGCTGCGAATTTTCCGCCACACTGCGGAGGATTTCAGTTACCAAGGTTGGTCGCAGCTCCAATCGCCAGCCAGTATCGGCCTGTACCGAGAGTAACAGGTCGCTGAGTAGGCGCGTCGTGCGGCGACCTTCAACACGAATTGCGGCCAACGCCGTGGAACGTCGATCCGGATCATCACCGTAGCGCGCGAGCAGGTCGGCGTTGCCCAGGAGTGTGGCGAGCGGGGTGCGCAGTTCGTGTGCGGCTTCGGCGAGAAAATTCTGCTGCGCCTTGAACGCCGCTTCCAGCCGTGACAGCATCTCGTTGAACGTCACGGTGAGGCGGCCCGCTTCGTCGGCTGGGCCTGAGTATGAGATGCGCGCCGCCAGATCGCGGGCCTGTCCGACGCGTGCTGCATGATCGGCCAGGCGTGTCAATGGGCGCAGGCCGAGCCGGGTGAGGATGACACTACCGAGCATGGCCATGAGCAACGCGGCCAGGATGCTGACCGCAAAGATGGCTTGCAACCGATCGAGTGTCGTCTGCACGTTGACCAGCGAAGCGCCCACTTCGATCGCGCCGACGACGCGATTATCGCGCGTGATCGGTCGATGATACAGTCGGGCGTCCTGACCGCCGATCGCTTCATTGTCGTAGAAACTGCGCCCGGCAAGCACCTCGGCCACCCGTTCGTTGTGGATCGGCAAGGTATCGGCGCCGAGGTTGGGTGAGCGTGCCACGATGCGGCCGGCTTCATCCAGCACCTGCACATAGATGCCCGGTGAAGCGAATTCGCCGGAGAGGCCCGGCGAAATTCCGGCGATTGATAAATTGGGCACGGTTTGCACCGCGAGTGCCGCATGATCGGCTCGTTCGCGCAGCGCGCGATCCAATTCAGCCCGCAAGCCGGAATCCAGCGTGCGATACGACACCACGGCAAACAGCGCAAGGAGCAAGACGAGCAGTGAAACTTGCCAGAGTGTAAGGCGAGTACCGAGCGTCATTGGCCTTAACAGGATACGAGCGGTTCTGCCAGGCTGTAGCCCACACCGTATCGAGTACGGATCAGATCGGGTTGGCCGAGTTTCGCGCGCAAGCGGCTGATGGTCATGTCCAACACTTTGTCACTCCCGTCATAGTCGTGACCCCAGACCGTGATGAGCAGCTCGTCGCGCGTGTAAGCATGATGCGGCGAGCGCAGCAACGTCGCCAGCAAGGCAAATTCCATGTGAGTGAGGAAGAGCGGATGTCCGGCACGACAAGCGGTGAAGTGTCCTTCGTCCAGTGTCACATCACGGGCAGTCAGTACATCGTCTTGAGTCGGGTCAGGGCAGCGCCGCAGAAGCGCGCGCAGCCGGGCCAGAAGTTCC
>JAUQXC010000691.1 GCA_030834825.1 Thermoflexales bacterium | reverse complement strand
GCTCAGCCGCTCCACTGGCCCCGTGGGACTCGATCACTGCGAGGGTGACAATTGCCCAGATCGAAATGCTCCCATCCAGGTCGTATTGATTAACGGCTTCCCAACGTTATTGTGCGCACACTGTACTACAAAGATTCCGGGTTGGGGTGGGGAGCTGCAGCGAGCCTATCAGGATGCTCCAGATGGTCTGGTAAATGGATTCGTGAGCGGAATGGGTATTGCCATATTGAGTGCACTGGCCTGGGCGGCTATAGCTGTGTTCTTTAACGCGATTGCGGCGCTGCTTAGCTATGTCGTATTTATTGGGACTGTAAAACTGATGGATCGCATGGGCGTCAAGCGCACAGGCCGGAGTCTGTTGCTAGCGTCGCTGCTAACACTGTTCGGTGCGGCACTGGGAGCGTATTTGGCGTTAGCGTGGGAAGTAGCCAGCGAATTGCCACAAAGGTTGATGCTGAGCAATTTGCCTGAGATCATGTCAGCCGCTTGGCAAGCGCTGAGCGCTACTAGCTTGCTCAGACAAGCAATTGGTTTCAGCTTGATGGGCATTATTCCAATTCTGATCTGGATGTGGTGGGAACAGCGTAAGCATTACTCGCGAATGTTTCGTCCTGATGTGGAAGTAGTCGGCGCAAAATAGTTCTAAAGAAATCCGTGTAATCCGTGGTATCCGTGTCCAAAGTATGAGGTGAAAAATGCATATCAAGTTACTATGGTTGTTAGTCGTGTTATCGATTCTGTTGAGCGCGTGCGGCGGCACCCCCACGCCGGAGGCGGCTGCGACGCCTGTGCCAGGCGCCCAGCCTACACCGGATCCGAATCAAACGACGGTGTTGTTTGCCGTCAATGAATACGAGATGGCCTCGTATAACGATTTGATCAAGGCCTTCGAGAAGGACAATCCGGGCATCAAGATCAAATCGGTCTCGATCAACGAGATCCTGGGCCTGGGTCCGTTGGATACGCAGTGGCCCGACGATTACGCGCAGAAACTGGCGGCAGGAGCGGACGTGGTGAGTGTGAATGCGGGCGATCAAAGCGCGAGCGAGAAGGGTCTGGTTCGCGACCTGAAGCCTCTCATCGATGCCGATACGACGTTCAAGGGTGATGACTTCATCCCCGGCGCGCTGGAACAATTTCAATGGAAAGGCGGCACGTGGGGCGTGCCCACCTCGGCTGAGTTCCAGTTCATCGTCTTTGACAAGGCCTTGTTTGATAAGGCCGGTGTGAGTTATCCCGAACCCGGTTGGACGTGGGACGACTTCACCGCGAAAGCCAAGGCGTTGACGCTGCGCGACGGCGACACGACGACGCAGTGGGGGTTCATCGAGCCGTTCCCCAATCATGCGCGCTTCATCATGAGCCGTGTCAAGGCCTTGATCGATCATTCGACCGATCCGGCGACTCCGCTCTTCGATCAGCCCGATGTGCGCGCAGCGGTGCAGTGGTACACCGATCTGTATCTGAAAGATAAAGTGACGCCCTACTTCCCGCCGCCGGAAGGAGATGTGACTCTCGCTAACCTGCCGGAGAGCTACAAGCTGGTGCAGGCCGGCAAGGCGGCCATGTCCACCGACAGCGGTATTTCGTGGCAGGTGCGCAAGCAACAAACCAAGACGATGAGCCTGGTGCCCATGCCGATCGATAAGGTCAATGAACGCACCTCACCGATGTTTGTGTCAGGTGTGGTGATGAGCGCCGGCACGACCAAACCTGAGGCGGCCTGGCGGTGGATGAATTTCCTGAGCCAGCAGGCGCCCGCCAACATTGCGACGTTTAAGCGGCTGCCGGCGCGCCTCTCGGTGCTGGAGAGCGGCGGCCTGCTTGACAAGCTCGATCCCGACTACGCCGCAGCCGTGCGTTTCGCCTTCAAGCACGTCATGCCCGCCGAGCAGACATCGGTGGGTGGCGCTTTCACCGATGCGATCGAAGCGATCTTGAAAGACGGCAAACCCATCGAGCAGGCGTTGGCCGATGCGCAGGCCCAGGGGAAAGAAAATATCGCCGAAGCGGCTAAGCAAGAAGCAGAAGCTACACCGGTCCCGACCGTGGTGGTGGTGGCTCCTCAGGAAACGCCGGTCAATGCGAACGCGACGACGATCAGATTCTCGCTGGGTACGGGTACGTTCAACGCACCGGCCTATCGCGATCTGGCCAAGCGTTTTAGCGAGGCGAATCCTGATATCATCGTGGAGGTCAAGCAGCCCGATCTCACCAACACCTCGATCGATATTCCCGAGGTGGCGAAAGATGTGGACTGTTTCATGTGGGCGCCCAGCTTGCAAGATCCCAAGAACCTGGAAGCGATCCTGAACCTGGAGCCGTTCCTGGACGCCGATAAGTCATTCAATAAATCCGATTTCTATCCGGCCACCCTCGATCAATTCACCGAGCAGGGCCAGTTGTGGGCGCTCCCGGCCGAAGTCACCCCTTATGTGATTGAGTACAATCGCGATCTCTTCGACGCCGTCAAAGTCGCTTACCCTCAAGCGGGCTGGACCATGGACGATTTCCTGGCGACGGCGAAGGCGCTGACCAAAGGCAGCGGCGAGGCCAAGCAATACGGCTACGTGGGTGATTACTTTGAAGCGAGTGATCTGGTGTTAATGCTGCAAGCGTTGGGCGCCAAGATCGTCGATATGACACAAGATCCGCCGCGGGTGATTTATGATGATGCCACGATGCGCGCGGCCATGCAGTGGTACGTCGATCTGCACCTCAAGCATGATGTGAAGCCCATGTTTGTCACCGACTTTGCCAAGTTGCTGACCGAAGCGTCCACGGCGTTGATCGATCGCGAGACGATGATCGACGATGGCCGCGCCGCGATGTGGTCGGCTTATGCCGGCATGCCGAACCTGACGGGCAGTGACAAGCGTGAGACGATGAACATCGGGGCCGTCGCGCTGCCGATTGGCGCGGCCGGCTCAGCCGGTGGCAACTACGTCTCAAGCAGCGGTTATTACATCGCGGCGGAGACACCGGCGAAACAGGCCTGTTGGAAGTGGATCACTTACCTGACCGAGCAAGCCGATGTGAAACAGGGCCTGCCTGCGCGCAAGTCGGTGGCCGAATCTGAAGCCTATCAGCAGAAAGTGGGCGCGGAACGAGCCGCCGCTTATCGGGCCAGCCTGGGCGAGAGCGGCACCTCGGCGGTGTATCAATTCTTCAGCGGCAAAAACTCGTGGCTGAGCTACTCGGTCTTCTGGCTGGCGAAAGCCTATGGTCAGGTGGTCGATGGCGACGCTCCGGTGGACAAAGCGCTGGCCGATGCGCAGAAGTTGTCTGATGACTTTCGCGCCTGCGTGGTGCAAAAGGATGCGCAGTCCGATACCCAACAGCAGCGCCAGTGTGTCAAGCAAATCGATCCGTCAATCCCGGATTTGTTGATCGGGATAGCGGAATAAGGCGAAACTCGAAATTACGAACTCGGAATGCGGAATGAAATGCAGCGGGTAGGGATCATTCCGCATTCCGAAATCCACATTCCGCAGTGTGAATGTTCATGACATCTCAAGTTGTATCTACTCCTAATCCTCTCATCCGCGTCGAAGACGTGACGCGCACGTACCGCATCGACGGGCGTGAAGTGCCCGCGCTGCGCGGCGTCGATCTCACCGTGACGCAGGGCGAGCTGATCTCGCTGCGCGGCCGTTCGGGTTCCGGCAAGACGACGCTGCTCAACTGCATCGGTGGGCTCGATCGGCCTACATCCGGTAAAGTGTGGCTCGAAGGCCGTGAAGTTACGCAGCTGTCCGAAAGCGACAGCGTGCAGCTGCGGCGACAACGCATCGGCTTTGTGTTTCAGTCGTTTGCGCTGCTGCCCATCTATTCGGCGGCGGAAAATATCGATTTGATGCTGCGCCTGGCGGGCGTGAACGATCGGGGTGAACGCCAACGCCGTGTGGAGTATGTACTGACGCTGGTGGGCCTGAAGAAGTGGGCCACGCATCGACCGTTCGAACTCTCGGGCGGGCAGCAGCAGCGGGTGGCGATCGCGCGTGCGCTCGTCACGCGGCCTGCGCTCATCCTGGCCGACGAACCGACGGGCGAGCTCGACTCCGCGACGGGTCAGCAGATCATGGAGCTCTTCCGCGAGATCGTCGATCGCGAGAGGACCACCGTGTTGATCGCCACGCACAACCTGGCCGTGGATATGTTTGCCGATCGGGTATGTTTGTTGGAAGACGGGCAGATCAAGGAGGTTATTCAAAGGCAGAGCCGTTAAATATCACTCCCAACAACGAAGGCGGCGAGCCATATGCGCTCGCCGCCTTGCAGGCTGAAGGCTCGCACTAAGATTGGCTACCCACCGTGCATGCGCTTAATCACCTCCACCAAGCTGGGCAGACTCGTACAAAGCCCGGCCCCCAGTACGATCACCACAAACACAACCAGTAAGATAACGACTCGTTTTTTATTCATCGGGTAATTCATCCTTTCCTTAATATTCGTACGCCAGACTATTCGTACGCCAGCGCTTCACGCACCGGTAAACGTGAGGCGTTCCACGCCGGGTAGAAACTGGCGCCGATGGCGAACCCCACGACGAGGCCCAGCCAGAGGACAACGCCCAGCGGCGACACCGCAAATACGAGCGGCGCTTCGAACATGATCAGGCCGAAGTTGTAGCTGAGGTAGGCGCTAACCGGCCAGGCCACTACCACGGCGATCATCCAGCTCAGCCCGCCAATCAGCGCCCCCTCGGTCACGACAATGCGCAGGATCGCATGCGTGCCGGCGCCGGTGGCACGCATCACGCCAATCTCGCGCGTGCGCTCCAACACATTGAGGCTCATCGAGGAGATTAACCCCAGCCCCCCGACGGTGGCGACCAGCATGGACATGAACATCAGCAAAAAGTACAGCACGCCAAAATGCTCTTCGAGCGCTTTGAGCAAGGCCGCCAACTTGAAGTCCGAGTAGACATCCAGGCCGGCGTTGGCGAGCTTCTGCTCCAAGGTGCGCGACATCGCCATCACCGCTTCTGGATCGGGGGCCTGAGTCACCACCACGGCGTTTGCGGCATAGCCGGTCTGGTGGGTGACTTTGGCAAAGTATTCGTTGTTGGCGTAAGCCGTGGGACCGGTGATTAGTTCTTCTTGCATGATGCCCACAATCTGCCAGCTGGTTTCTTGCCGGTTAATCGAGAGCGTGATGACATCGCCCGCCTTGAGGTCCGCTTCTCGCCAGGCGAGCAGTGTCTGGTTGATGACCAACTTGTTCTGGTCGCCGGGCTGGAGCCAGCGGCCTGCGATCAAGGGGCCGGCGGTCATCAACTCGGTGTGAGCGGGCAGGGCTATCAGATCGAAGCTATTCCCGGTGGTGCCATCGGCATACACGCGCACGGCCCTGGCCCCGCCCCAGGCTTCCGCGCGCAACACACCGGGAGTCTCTCGGATGGTTTGCTCAATCTGATCTACCGGATACGAGCGGCTAAAGCGGAACTGGAGATCGAACCGGGTGGCGGCGGACTTGGCGGCCAGGGTGGCATTCAGCGAGGCCGAGATGTTCATAGCCGCCATGAAAACCACGCCGGCGGCGGCCAGCGGGCCGAGCGTGAGGAGCAGCCGGCCGGTGCGGCGGAAGGTGTTGCGCACAGAAAGCATGAAGGGTCGGGGCAAGCCGCGCAGGCGGCCCAACAGCCGATCGGAGACACTGCGCCCGAATTTGCCCTGTCCCACCCCGTAATCGGTGATCGCCTCGCGCACTGTGAGCCGGCTGCCTTGATAGATCGGATAGGCCGCTACCACAATGGGTATCAGTAACCCAATGATCGCCTGCAGCACAAAATACGGGAGAGGGATGGCATCGCTGAAAATTTCAAAGTTGAGCATCTCGGCCACGAACTGTGCATATCCTCGCCCAACCAACATCCCCAGCGGCATGGCTATCGCCAGCGCCACTCCACCCAGGAACAGGACCATCCCAAAGTAGATGCCCATGATCTGTCGCGTGCGCCCACCAACTGCCTTCATCACACCAATCTGCCGGATTTGCTGCGCGAGCAAAGCCGAAATTGTGTTGGCGACCAGGAATCCGCTCAACACCAGCGCCAGTAAGCCAAACGCTCCGAGCATGTATAAGAAACTCGCCATTTGAGTCACATGGGGATGTTCGCCCGGCTTAGGAATCTCGATACGATAGACGGTGCGCCCGCTTTGTTCCAGCCAGGCTTTGAGCTGATAGGCGGTCTGGCGAATGGCGGCTTCATCCATGGCGTTCTGCGCCACCGTGATCTTGAGTTCGTCCAGGTAGGGTTTGCCTCCCAACCACTCAAGCGTTTCGGGCGTAATAAAGCCATAGGCCATGCCTTCCATCCAGGCCGGTGCAAGACCGGGGGCGTGCGCCGTGCCGACGAGTTTCAGTGAGCGCTGCGGGCCTTCGGGAATCTTGACGATGGCGGAATCGCCAATCCGGGCATGAGCAACCGATAGCGCCCCGCGCTCCAGCAGAATCTCCCCCTTGACCGGTGGCCACGTGCCCGCTTCCGGTGTGAATCGATCCAGACGGACATCGTTAAAATCGCGGATGACGAACAACCAGATAATCTTCCACTCATCCGGTCCGATCTGGATGCGCCCCACAACTTTCCGCCGGGCTTCGGCATCAGCGATTTCCGGCCGTTCCCGCACGGTCTGGACAAAAGCCTCATCCAACGGATCGGTCCACAGCGTGGCTGAGGCCGGGATGGTTCGCGCATAATTCTCGGCCATCTGGGGCGGCAGGATGGCATAAGCATCGGCCACGGCCGCAATGCCAAAAACGCCGATGGCGATCGCCGCCACAACCAGCGAGGTGCGTGAGCGGTTCAGCCACAAATCGCGCAACGCTTTGCGCCAACGTGGACTAAGCATGAGCCACCTCTTCGAGCGTGGACAGCCGATCGCGCGTTGTTTCGTTCACGATTTCGCCGTCGGCCAGTTTGATAATGCGCGTCGCCCAACGCGCAATGTCGCGTTCGTGCGTGACAACTAGCACCGTCTTGCCACTGCGCGACAGATCCTGAAAGAGCTGCAAGATCGCTTCGGCGGTATGCGAGTCGAGGTTGCCGGTGGGTTCATCGGCGACTAGGATGGGCGGATCGTTCGCCAGGGCGC
>JAUQXC010000690.1 GCA_030834825.1 Thermoflexales bacterium | reverse complement strand
GCGTTCAACATCGTGGCCGAAGCACAAAGCGCCGTGGTTCTGCAGAATGTAAGCATTGTGGTGATTCTTGATGTGCTTGACGATGGCATTCTTCAAAAAGCCCGTCCCCGATGGCGCGTAGGGAATAATCTCGACCGAGCGGCCCAGGAAGCGCACTTGCTCATCGAACAGGGCCGGGATCGGCGCGTTGATCAGCGCCAGTGTGCTGGCATAGACTTGATGGGTGTGCACGACGGCGTTCACGTCGGCGCGGGTCTCGTAGATTCCGGCGTGCAGCGCGCTCTCCACTGACGGCTTCCGCGCACCTTCGATGACATTCAGATCGAAATCGAGGAGGCACACATCGTCGGGCGTCATCTGGTCGTAGTCATAGTTGGAGGGCGTGACGGCAAAAGCATTCCGCCTGCCGATCCGGATCGAGAGATTCCCGCCCGTCGCCATGAGATAACCTTTTTCGACCAGGCGCTGGGCCGTTTCGACGACTTGTTGTTTCTCGCGCGTGTAGTTTGACATCGGTGTTTCTCCAGAGATTTCAGGAGACACAGAGGATAAAATCTTGACACTGTCAAGATTATGCTATAGAATCTTGGCAGTGTCAAGATTGACTTTGGAAGGCCGCCATGCCTAAGAAGAAAACCTATCACCACGGCGATTTGAAGAACGCGCTCATTGAAGCAGGGGTGGATATCCTCTCTCAAGATGGGGTGAGTGGGCTAAGCCTGCGCAAGGTGGCGCTCAAAGCGGGCGTCAGCCACACGGCGCCCTACGCACACTTTGTGGATAAGCAGGCGTTGATTGCGGCCATTTCGACTGAGGGCTATCGCCGTTTATATGAGGCCCTGGCTGCGGCTGTGCAGCGTTACGAAAATGATCCGGCACGCCAACTCGTGGAAGGCGCCTGGGCCTACCTGCAATTTGCGCTGCATGACACCGATCATTTCAAGATCGCGCTGTCGGGTGCGGTCGAGAAAGAAAAGGATTATCCGGCCTTTGTCGAGATGGCGCGGCAAAACTTTGCGCTGCTCGTGAAGATCGTGGAAACGTGCCAGGCGGCGAAGATCCTCAAGCGCGGTCCTGCCGATCTGACGGCGGTCAGCGTGTGGAGCCTGATCCATGGTTTCGTGTCGCTGATCCTGGAAGATCAAATCTCACATACAGTGCTTGATCGCGTTTCACTGCGCCAGATGCTGATCTTCACCCTCAATCAAATCACGCGTATCGAGCTGACACCGGAGATGTTTCCTGAATCTGGGTGGGCCTGAGCGCTCGCGCCGGTGCACATTAGCGGAACCCTCGGGACAACCCCACGGGGACGCCCAACCTCGATCGCGGGTCGGGCGTTTCTTCTTCCTCAAATTTTATCGCAAACTCTAAGCTGAATTTAATCTGCCATTTAGCCAGACGTTGCATTGTATGGAATTGTGAAGTATAAGAAGATGGAAACTCGCCATGACACCTGCCACCCCAGGTGTCGTGTGGTGTAAATCCTCAGAGGAGAGAAGCTGCATGATTGATGCTCGGAATCTTTCCAAAGCGTATGGTGAAGTGCAGGCGTTGGACGACGTGAGTTTTGAAGTTGCCGAGGGTGAGATCGTGGGGTTGTTGGGGCCGAATGGGGCCGGCAAGACGACGGCGATCAAGATCCTCACCGGCTATCTCCAGCCCGACGAGGGCAGCGTGACGATCGACGGGCTGGATGTGTTGACGCACACGCTGGAGGTGCAGGCGCGCATCGGCTACCTGCCGGAGAATGCACCGCTCTATCCCGAACTGTCCGTGCAGAAGTATTTGTTGCTGATCGCCGATCTGCGGCAGATTCCAGCCGCCGATCGGATTTTGCGCCTGTCGGAAGCCGTACATGCGACGAGCCTGACGGAATATCTCGCCCGCCCGATCGGCACGCTCTCCAAAGGCTTGCGGCAGCGCGTCGGGTTAGCCCAGGCCATTCTGCATCAACCGCGCTTGCTCATCCTGGATGAACCGACGGTGGGACTTGACCCCACGCAGATTGTCGAGATTCGCCGCTTGATCAAGCGGTTGGCGCAGCACAGCACCATTCTTTTTTCGACGCACATTTTGTCCGAGGTCGAGGCGATCTGTGATCGCGCGCTAATCTTGATGAACGGCCAGGTCCGCGCCGATGCGCGCCTCTCGGAACTGGAAGCCACGTCGGATGCCATCCTCGTACTGCAAGAAAAAGTGAAGAATGTTGAGGGGGTGCTGCGCGGCGTGCCGGGCGTGCGCGATGTGGAACAGCTGAAGTCGCACGATGGTTTCCCGGCCTTCCGCGTGCTGGGCGCGCCCAAAGCCGATCTCACTCCGGCGGTGTATGCCCTGGCGCGCGACAACAACTGGCCGCTGCGTGAACTGCGCCGTGATGTGCGCACGCTGGAAACCGTCTTTAATCAACTGGCGCTGTCTGAAGAAGACGACACGTCGAGCGCGGACAACTGATCACTGACTATTGAAAACTGATCACTGACAACTAACCACTGAAAACTAACCTCACCATGAAACAAATTCTTGCTATCACTCGCAAAGAACTGAATAGTTACTTTGGCTCGCCCATGGCCTTGATCTTCCTCGGCGCGTTTCTGGCCGTGACGTTATTCGCCTTCTTCTGGGTCGAGACTTTCTTCGCACGCGGCATCGCCGATGTGCGTCCGCTCTTCCAATGGATGCCGCTGCTGCTGATCTTTCTGGTCGCGGCGCTGACCATGCGCCAATGGAGCGAAGAGCAGCGCTCGGGTACGTTGGAAATGCTGCTGACACTACCCGCGCGACCGGCGCAGTTGGTCAGCGGCAAATTCCTGGCCGTCATGACGATGGTACTGGTGGCGCTCGTCTTGACGCTGCCGCTGCCCATCACCGTGGCGTCCCTGGGTAACCTCGATTGGGGGCCGGTGCTGGGCGGCTATCTGGCCGCGCTGCTGCTGGCGGCCGCCTACAGCGCGATCGGCTTGTTCGTCTCGTCGCGCACGGACAACCAGATTGTCGCGTTGATCCTGACGGTGCTGCTGGCGGGACTGTTCTTCTTGATCGGCACCGGGGGCGTCATCGATTTTATCGGCGCTAACGTGGCCGATCTGCTGCGCGCGCTGGGGACGAGCAGCCGCTTCGAGAGCATCGAGCGGGGTGTGATCGATCTGCGCGATCTGGTGTATTACCTGTCATTGACGGGCAGCTTCCTGATGTTCAACATCTTTTCGCTGCAAAGAAAACGCTGGAGTGTGGGTGAGGCCACGCGGCCTT
>JAUQXC010000689.1 GCA_030834825.1 Thermoflexales bacterium | reverse complement strand
ATTTGGACCGGACAACAACTTTCCTTGATCGGTAGCCGACTTGTCCAGTTTGCACTCGTTTGGTGGGTAACCGAGACGACGCGTTCGGCCACCACGCTTGCCACAGCAACTGTGGTAGCTCTATTACCAACGATCTTTTTGGGCCCCCTGGTGGGCGCTTTGGTTGATCGCTGGAATCGCCGGACGATCATCATCTGCGCCGATGGCCTAACGGCCTTGACTGCCGTGTGGCTGATTTACCTTTTCTGGGCAGGCACTGTCCAGATTTGGCACATCTATGTTATCCTGTTGATCCGGGCCATCGCGGAAGCCTTTCAATGGCCATCGATGCTGGCGGTGACATCCCTCATGGTTCCTAAAGAACACTTGCCCCGCATCTCTGGTTTAAATCAGATTGTGGAAGGGGGCATGGGCATCCTCTGCCCTGTCGTGGCCGCGTTCCTGATCAGCCTCTTCCCCATGTACTCTATCATGCTAGTGGATACGATCACGGCCGCGCTGGCCATTGTCCCTTTGATTTTTGTTGCGGTTCCCCAACCTCGACCAGAGGCAACCTCCTTAGAGACAGACGAAAATACTCCGCTGCTCTGGAGTGATGTTCGAAAGGGATTGCGTTATATAGTAGGATGGCGAGGACTGTTAATACTGTGTTTAATGGCCATGCTCCTCAATTTTCTCTGTGGTCCGGCTTTCTACCTCACGCCTGTGTTAGTGGCCAATCACTTTAAAGGGGGGGCCGTGCAATTGGGTTGGGCAGATGCGGTCTGGGCGATTGGAACCGTTCTGGGGGGATTGTTGTTGACCGTATGGGGAGGGTTTCGCCGACGTATTGTGACTCTCCTGCTGGCCGTAATCGGGGCCGGAGTAGGCTTTTTACTCGTTGCTTTATCACCAGCGACGGAATTCTCGTTGGCATTAGTCGGGCTATTTATCGTGGGCTTTATGAGTGCTATCTCTGGCGGTATGTTTCTTGTGCTCATTCAGCAAATTGTGATACCCGAAATGCAAGGCCGCGTATTTACAATTTTTGGAAGCCTGGTCACCGGTATGCTGACATTCGGCATGGTTACCGCTGGTCCACTCGCTGATGGATTAGGCGTGCGTACTCCCTACCTAGTGGGGGGACTGGCCCAAACGGTGGTGGGCCTTAGTGGCTTCTTAATACCAGCGCTGATGCAGCTGGAAGCTGAGGGCTCCCAGCAGACTTGTGTTGAAGCCGAATAAGACTCTCCTCTTCCCGTAAGGTTGCAGGTACTGAAATGAATGACAAGATAGCGCTGATAATGCCACCTTTTTTTTCACCCTGGACTCCACCCTTAGGCATCTCTGTCCTGAAGTCTTATCTGGAACAATATGGGTGCCAAGTCAAGTGCTACGATTTCAATACCGATGCCACTCTGTGGGGAACCCATCACACCTATTTTGCGGGATTACAGCGACTAGAAGCCTCGCTCAATACAGGATACTCAAAGTTGTGGTGGGTCCTGAATGCCCATATGTTGGCTTACATTAGCAATCCTGATCCCACCGCCTGTTCGAGAGTTCTCAGCCAAATAATCCCCTTATATCGACTGCGGGGTAATCAGGAAGTTATAGGAGAATTGATCTCCATCGTGAAACAGTATTTCATGAAGCTCGGGGAATTGATCGATCGTTTTGACTTTTCCGATTACAGGGTGGTAGGGACAAGCACCTATACCACCTCACTGGCCTCAGCCTTGTTTACCCTGAAAAGAATAAAGCAAAAATGCCCCCAGGTCATCACCGTTATGGGAGGTGGTGTTTTCGTTGATGATCTGGCCCCCGGCTCCTACAATCTGAATGTACTTCTGACAGAATGCCCTTTTGTCGATCATGTGGTCGTTGGCGAAGGAGAGCTGCTTTTTCTGAAGCTCATTCGAGGGGAACTCGACAAACGCTTGATCTCGATTGCCGACATCGAAGGTAAAACTCTAAGCTTGCCGGAGTCCGTCCTGCCGGACTTTTCGGGTCTCGATCTTAAGCTCTACTATCATTTGACCATTGAGGGGGGGCGCAGTTGCCCTTTTCAATGCAGGTTTTGTTCTGAGACCGTGCAGTGGGGGCCATATCGCAAAAAACCGATGGACCTGTTTGCAAAACAGGTTATGGCGCTCGCTCAAAAGTGGGGCAACAAGACTTTCTTCTTAGCTGATTCGCTCATCAATCCTTACATAGCCAGCTTTTCGCGCGAACTCCTGGCCAGCAAGGCCGACATACTTTACGATGGGTACTTGCGTGCCGATAAACTTGTGATGGATAGTAGCGAGGTGAAGCTCTGGGCTCGTTCGGGTCTCTATCGGGTCAGACTGGGCTTAGAAAGTGGTTCTGCCCACATGCTAAAAGTGATGGATAAAAGGACAACGCCTGCAACTTGTTCCCAGGCCTTGAAGTCTCTCGCAACGGCAGGGATCCGGACCACGACTTACTGGGTGGTGGGATTCCCCGGGGAGACCGAGGATGATTTTGCAGAGACGCTTCGCTTCATTCAGGAACACCACCGGTTTATCTATGAGCTGGAAGCTCATCCCTACATCTATTATCCCGAGGGTCAAGTGGGCTCGAATCAAACGGCAGGTTACTCTTTGTATCCTGATGAAGTGACGGAGATAATCAGGTTCAAACGGTGGGAAGTGAAAAGCGACGGGCCTACGCGAGAAGAGACTTATGAGAGACTAAAAAGACTGTCCCACTTTGCCGCTGATCTTGGATTGCCGAACATCTATACCATGACCGAACGATATCAGGCCGAGAATAGATGGCAGCGGCTACATCCTTTAGCTAGGGAAGTGTACAAGGGAACACTGGCCCATAGAGCCAAGGTGGATATCTCTACTCACCCCGGCTACGCTTTCATCAACCAGCCCAAAGAGCGCCTTAAGAAGAAGGTGATGGAAGAAGCCACCATTCTCTGCTACCAGGCTCATGTTCAGTGCAAGCTGAGCGAAGCTGTGCTTTCGGCCGCTGTAGATCGACTTGTGGAATATAACGATGTGCTGCAAATGTGTCTGCAGCTAGAAGCACATGCATCACAAGCCCAAGATCCCGGATCGCCAGGCGCCGGGACACTCTTCAGGTGTTTTTACGAAGGAGCGCATGCGGATGAGCAAGTCCTCGAAAAACGGCAGATCGTCGTCGGGCTGGCGACGAAGATGAGTCAGGGACGAGAGACTTTGGTAAAAGTGGCACTTTTCCTTGATGACCAGTCATCATCTTCTGAAGTCTTTCTGCTGGCAAGCCAATCGATAGCGGATGGCAAAAGCATAGGACTCCTTTTTGAAGACTTGTTTCGAATCTATGAGCAGCTATCTGAAAACCGGGAAGCGTCGTTGCCGCCCGTGCAGAGAATATACGCGGACCTGTTGGGGGAGTGGGAAGCAGCGGACCCGGTGGAGGCGAAGATTCAGGGATATGCAGCTTTACCCTGTTCTCAGGCTGGCAAATCAGAAACGTCACATGCGACGAAATTAAGCATCGTATCTTTGGCGCGGGATCTTTGGCAGAGAATGTCCTCAGCTGTTTTAATAAGTTGTGGACTCGGCCCAGATAAAGTATTGGCGAGTGGGTTACTCAAAAGTTTGGACAGAGTGGCTGAAGCCGGAATCATCGGGATCGATATTACGGTGGATGACCGAACTACTGAGACGAGTCTGCAGCGTATGGTAGGTCCTTTGACACGAATCGTTTATCTCCCCACCGCGGCGATTACGGCTGATCAATTAGTCAGCTGGTGTGCTGCGCACCAGACTCTCCACCCAAGGGACATCCGCTCAAGTTACCGGGAAAGCCTTTTCTCAGCAGACCAAGCAGCCGGCGCCGAAAAGAAAGTACTGGCAAACTTCGCGTGTTTCTTCGAAGAACCCTGGCTGGGTGGTGCCGAATGGGTGCCGCAAGGATTTGTGATTGTCCAGGAGCGGCCGTTGGGCTCGTACAGCCTGGAAATCGTTCCCCTTCTTTCCGACGAAGGCATCAAAATCTACCTCAAATATCGGGATGACCCCGAGGCAAAAGGGTGGGTCGAGATGATCAAGTCTCATTTGTCCCAAGATGTCGAAGCGGCCCTGGCAGATTGCCAGCGCTATAGCGCTGCGCGCCAATTCTGGTGGGCGGAGTTCGGTCAGCAACTGCCAAAATCGATCGGGGAAGCGCTAACCGGGAAAGGCTGTAACATCCTTGCCCGCAAGAATCAATGGGCTACGACGGATTGCAGGCTCGATGGCTTGATGCTGAACAGCGTACAGAAAAAGCTAGGGCTGTCTGCACCCCAAGTAATCCTTGCCCTATATGGGTTTCTTCTCTCTCGGCTGAGCGGCTTGCAGGATCTGGCCCTTCTCGTATGCGATGATAACCAAAGGGCATTTCCACTCAGGGTATCTCCTTCGTGGAGTCTGCACTTTAAAGAGTTTGCCCACCATGTTCACGAGAAGATGAGGTTGGCGACAGCACATCAGTTGTATGCCTTTCACGTGCTGCGCGCTCTGGGAACACTGGAACAGGGTACGGCGCCCCCTGTTTTCGGCGCCGGATACGTCTTTGGGGAGGCATCTCCAAGACAGGAAGAAAACTTGTTAGAGCTGGCGCTGGCGTCTTATCCGGACATCAAGGAACAAGTGGGCATTATTCTGGAGGTGCAGAGCCATGGGGAAGAGTGCGATCTTCGCTGCCGGTATCCGCAGGAATTGTTTACGCGCGAGAGCGTCGCTAGCCTTCTTGAACACTTGACAGTGATCCTAAAAAAAGTAAACGACAACCCTGATATCCCTCTGGGCTATATCGTATTGGAAAGACATCAATCTAAGCAGTGAGGGGGAAGTCATGTTGACTCTACAGCTTGACGGGTTCAAATGCAAACGGTGTGGAACATGTTGTCGAGTTTACGCTGGCACGATTCAGGTGACAGAGCAGGATATTCTGCGCTGGGCCGTAGAATTCAGGGATGACATCCTCCAGCAGGTTTCAGTGCCAGACTCGGTCCTTCGCTCGGTTACGAATAAGGCGGGATACGAAACCTGCCCATTCCTGAAAAAGCTGCGTCACACGGAAGTGTGTGTCTGCAGCATCTACCGGACAAGACCTGAGACCTGTGTCAGGTTCCCGATATCGAAAGAACATGCGGAACGCATGGGTTGTCAAGGCTGGAAGCAGTGAGAACTTAAACACGTGTTTACGCTGAGGGTCACGCCGAATTCCGTTCAGACGGCGAGCGCCCTCTGCCTGACGGGGTCGCGCTAGGCGCTTGCCGTCCAGGAAGTATTTAACTCAGACCGGCCTTCTGCAGGCAGGCGATCATGCCGAAAGAGAGCAAAACATGAACTCCCCAGAAGAAAAAAAGGGAATTTGCGGAATCTGTAGTGCTGGCTGTTGGATCATTGCGACCTACGCTGAAAATGGCCAAATCCTAGCAGTGAGACCCGACGAAGGCACGCCAATGGGCATGATCTGCAATCTCGGGAAACATGCCCATGAGATCATCTACTCGAAAGATCGCCTCTTGTATCCTTTGGTCCGGAAGGGTAAAAAGGGGACTTACGAGTTTGAGCGCATCTCTTGGGACCGAGCCTATGAGATCATTGTAGACACTCTCACCTCAATGAAGAAGAAGTATGGCGCGGAAACGAATGCCATCTATACCGGCGTGGGCAGCTTTGAATCGTCTCTGTGTGATGTTTATCAACCCCGAGGCGTAGCCATCTCTTCAGCGAACAGTGTTTTATTTCCCTTTGGATCGCCGAATACGATGGGAGTCGGCGCCCTGTGTTATGTGGCTTATGGAGTCATTGCCCCTCATGTCACGATGGGGCGCATGTTCATGAACACATTTTCCGATATTGAGAATTCCGAGCTCATCGTTGTTTGGGGAACTAATCCCGCCACGGATCTTCCGCCCATTGATATGAATCGCATTCTGGAGGCCTGTCAGCGCGGGGCCCGCGTGATCGCCATCGATCCGAGACGCACCGCCACGGTAAAACTGACGGGCGGAGAGTGGCTCCCCATTCGTCCCGGCACTGACGGGGCATTAGCTTTAGGACTCATCCAGATCTTGATCGAAGAAGAACTCTATGATGAAGAGTTTGTTGAGAAATGGACGGTCGGGTTCACGGAATTGGCCCGCTACGTGCAGCACTACCGCCCGGAAATCGTAGAACACATCACGGGGATTCCGGCCCAGGCCGTGATCGCGCTGGCACATCGAATTGTGGAGGCCAAGGGGGCCTCTTTGTTAACCTGCACAGGCCTGGAGTTTAGTAACAGCGGTGTGCAAAGCATCAGGGCCACTTTGGTTCTTTGGGCCCTGGCAGGCCAGCTGGATGTACCAGGCGGACTCTGTTTTTCGATGGAGCGAAATCGCTTCCCGCTCAACAAAGAGCGGCTGGTGGCCGCTCCTCAAGTAGAACCCGGCTTGGGAAGAGATCAATTTCCGCTCTATACTAAATACCGGGATGAAGCTCACGCGAGAGCTTTACCGGAATCTGTTTTAAACGGCAAACCTTACAAGATTCGCTCCTTAATTGTTTTAGGCAGCTCCTTGACAACCTCATGGCCCAATCCGGCTCTTTGGAGAAAGACGCTCAATGAGCTTGACTTTCTCGTCACCATCGATCGTCAACTCACGGCTGATGCGGCCTACGCGGATCTCGTATTACCGGCGACCACTTACTATGAAAATGTGTCTTACATGTCGTATGGCTCAATATTTCGTATCCGAGAAAGGATGATTGCCCCCCTCGGGGAAGCCAGAAGCGATTTCTTGATTATGGCCGAACTGGCCCAAAGGCTAGGCTATGGCCACCTCTACCCGCAAACAGAAGAAGATCTTCTCCAGTATATCCTGAGAGGATCAGGGTTTACCCCTGAGGAAGTGAGGAAGGCGGGTGGTATTGTTTCGGTTGAAACAGAAATGATGCAGTATAAAAAGTGGGAAAAGAGCCTGTTGCGCCTCGATGGCCAGCCCGGCTTTGATACCCCGACAGGCAAGTTTGAAATTGCCTCCTCCCTCTTGGAGGAGTATGGTTATGAACCACTGCCCAAATACACTGAGCCTTATGAAGGCCCCCTCGCTCGGCCAGATTTAGTCAAGCAGTATCCTCTCGTTTTCAATTCGGGCACCAAAACAAAAAATAGCTTTCATAGCCAGTATCATGGCATAGAAGCGCTGCGTCGAGAGCAGCCCGAACCGACTGTGATGCTGAACCGCCAGGATGCAACCGCAAGAGACATCCAAAGTGGAGATCAGGTGGTCATAGAGACGCCCCGAGGGGCCGTCAGTCTGCGGGCCATCGTTACGGAAGATATCATCCGGGGGACAATTGACGCGAGCCAGGGCGGGGGGGGACCTGTCGGTCCGGAGGCCTGGCAAAACTGCAACATCAATGAGCTAACTGATTTTGACAATTTTGATCCGATATCCGGCTTTCCCGTGTACAAGTCGTTGTTGTGTGAAGTCACTAAAGTCCAGGCGGGTGTTCCGCTTGCAGTGGTCGAGCCAGACGAAACGGGACTGGGCCGCCACAAACCACAAGACCTCCAGGGAGAACCAATATATCTGGATCATAATGCGACAACTTCCCTGGCAGTTGAGGTCAAGCAATATCTGGACCGGCTAAGTCACGTCTACGGCAATCCATCGAGCATCTACCAGGAAGGAAGAAGATCCCAAGAAATCATCGAAGAGGCTCGTCGTAAATTAGCCCAGGTCATTCACTGCACGGCCAGAAGAATTGTTTTCACCGGTTGTGGAACCGAATCCAATAATCTTGCGATCAAGGGAGTAGCTTATGCGCAGTGGGGCAAAAAAAATCACATCATCACTTCTACTATTGAACACCCCTCTGTGTTAAATCCTTGCAAATGGTTAGAAAATTACGGTTATCGAGTCACCTATCTTCAGGTCGATAGAACCGGCCTCGTCAACTCCCAAGATTTGCGGGATGCCCTTACCGAGGAAACTTGTCTAGTGACTATCATGCTGGCGAATAATGAGATCGGAACCATTCAGCCCATCACGGAATTGGCTAAGATCACCAGGGAGAGAGGGGTCCTCTTTCACACGGATGCCACGCAGGCTCTGGGGAAAATACCGGTGAGTATAGAGGATTTAGGCGTGGATTTGTTGACCCTGTCAGCCCATAAAGTCTACGGTCCGAAGGGTGTAGGCGCTTTATACCTCCGCAAGGGCGTCGATTTAGAAAACCTCCTCCATGGCGGACGCCAAGAAGGTGGCATACGCGCGGGAACAGAAAACGTTTTAGGAATGGCCGGTTTTGGGAAGGCCGTGGAGTTGGTGCCTCACTATCTGAGTCAAATGGGGCAGGTTGAAACTCTTCGCGCACATTTGGAAAGAGATCTTAGCCAGATCATAGGCGGTTGTCGGGTGAATGGGTCCGCGAAATATCGGTTGCCCAA
>JAUQXC010000688.1 GCA_030834825.1 Thermoflexales bacterium | reverse complement strand
CTTCGTGTCAACGTCATGCCCGAGTGCTTTCATCGGGCATCCAGGTGACTGTTAACAAACACTATCTGGATTCCCGCTTGCCGTACCCAGGCTCCCCCGGAGCCTGGCGGCACGCCTGGGCGACCGCACGCGGGAATGACGGCTGAGCAGTTACGAAGAACCCTAAGAGGGAGACCAACGAACATTCAAGGTGGAACTAAACCATGAGCAATTCTGTTTTGCGTGAAAACGTCATGATTCTCACCGGTGCGTCAGCCGGGATTGGGCGCGCTTTGGCACTCCAGTTGGCCGAGCAGGGGGCCTGGTTGACCCTGGCGGCGCGCGACGTTGATCGGTTGGCGAGCGTGGCGCAGGATTGTCAAAAGCGCGGGGGCCGGGCGCTGAGCGTGAGAACCGACATCGCGGTGGAGGCTGACTGCCGGGCGTTGATTGAAAAGACGGTGGCTGAATACGGGCGGATCGATACACTGATCAACAATGCCGGCATCAGCATGTGGACGCCGCTCGATCAATTGCAAGACCTGTCAATTCTGGAAGACCTCATGCGCGTGAATTATCTGGGTGCGGCCCAGGCCACATTTTACGCGCTACCTTATCTGAAACAAACGCGCGGCCGCATCGTCGCGGTGTCTAGCCTGGCAGGCAAGAACGGCGTGCCCACGCGCAGCGGCTATGCGGCCAGTAAACACGCCATGGTCGGTTTCTTCGATTCACTGCGCATCGAGTTGGCCGGGACGGGGGTGAGCGTCACGCTGATCTATCCCGGCTTTGTCACGTCGGAGATTCGCGAGCGGGCCTTTGGGGCGGACGGCAAACCGTTGGGCAAGAGTCCGGTGCGCGAGAGCGAGGTGATGACGGCCGAGGAATGCGCGCGGATCATGATCAACGCGATCGTGCGGCGCAAGCGCGAGGAGGTGATGACCCTGCGCGGCAAGTTGGGCCAGTGGTTGAAGTTGATCGCGCCGGGCATGGTCGATCGGGTGGCGCGCAAGGCAATCGAGGAAGGGAAGTGAGGAAGTAGACAGCAGTCAGCGGTCAGCGGTCAGTAGACAGTTATCAGGAGTCAGTAGTCAGTGATCAGTGAACAGTAGTCAGTATGATATACTTCCCAAAGTTACATTCATTGAGGTGATGAACGAGCATGGATAAGACCGTTGCCATCATTGGGTTGGGTTACGTAGGGCTGCCACTCGCCGTGGCTTTTGGCCGCGCAGGCGTGCCCGTGGTGGGCGTGGATGTGAGCCGTTCGAAAGTGGAGGAGATCAACGCCGGGCGCAGTTACATTCCCGACGTGCCCGCCATCGACGTTGCGGCACTGGTAAAACAGAATCGGCTGCGTGCCACCACCGATTACGCCGTGGTCGGCGAAGCCGAGGCGATCTTCATCTGCGTGCCCACGCCCTACGATCTGGCGAAGGCGCCCGACCTGTCGTTCATCATCAGCGCCGCAGAAGGCATCACACCTCACCTGAAGCCGGGCCACCTGGTGGTCCTGCAAAGTACGACCTATCCCGGCACCACGGACGAGATCGTGTTGCCGATTCTGGAGCGATCGGGCTTGAAGTTGGACGCCGATTTCGATCTGGCATTCAGCCCCGAACGGATCGATCCCGGCAACACGCAGTTCAACGCGATCAACACGCCCAAGGTGGTGGGCGGCGTGAACGCGCGGG
Source organism: Thermoflexales bacterium (assembly GCA_030834825.1). Classification (GTDB taxonomy): domain Bacteria; phylum Chloroflexota; class Anaerolineae; order Fen-1058; family Fen-1058; genus Fen-1058. The sequence continues at coordinate 4,259 of JAUQXC010000688.1, read as the reverse complement.
CTACTCAACGCGCCGCCGCATTGTTGAAGCGCATCGGCGCGCCAGTCGAGATCGTGTCGAGCGCGCGCGCGGCCGAGATGACCAAGCTGCTGGAGAACATCTTCCGCAGCGTCAATATCGCGCTGGTGAACGAGATCGCGCTGTTGTGCGAGCGGATGAACATGGACGTGTGGGAGGTCATCCGCGCGGCGAGCACCAAGCCGTTCGGGTTCATGCCGTTCCAGCCGGGCGCAGGCGTGGGCGGGCATTGTCTGGATGGCAATGAATGGCTCTTTGTCAAAGACGGGCACGGACTGCACGCGCTCAGGTTCGGCGAATACTTTGACACGCTGGCCGCCGCTTATCCACAGCGTGTTCGCGTTATCGGCGATGTGACGCTTATCGAGGGTAGCGACGCAGCCGTTCTGTCGTTCGATGCTAAAACACAAACTGGCTGTTTCAAGCCGCTGCAAGCGCTGTCGCGCCGCAGCTATGCGGGCGAGATGGTGGAAATCCTGACGACCGATCGCCGCACCCTCCGCGTGACAGACGGGCATCCGCTGATGGTTCACGTCGACGGTCAAATGCAGATCAAACCCGCTATGTCTTTAAACGCAGGTGATGAGTTGATTTTGCCGACCTGTTTCCCCGAGGCGGTAACCGATTTAACGGTCGATCTCATTGCGCACCTTGACGCGGTGGAAATCCGACGCACGCGCATTAGGCCACAACTCGCCCGGTTTCGCGATTATGGAGAACAGCTCCAGCAACCGCTGAAACGCCTGGGCGCAGATGTACATGAAATTTACCGCAAGAATCAAATGCCTTTAGCGCTTTATCTTGAATTGGAACGGCAAGGACACATGCCCTTAGCGCGGAGCGAGACGCGCTTGCGCACAGGTCGCGGTCCCGCTGCGGCCAGCCATTCCGCCGTGGTGGTGGTGGACATGGATTTTGCGCGGCTCATCGGCTATTATTTGAGTGAAGGGTGTATTACACAAGACAAGTCATTGCGGACGCGTTTTACTTTCAACTCCGGCGAACACGAATACATTGATGATGTCTGCGCGATTCTCACGCGGCTCGGTCTCCGTTATTCACTCCACAAGGATAAGCACTTCAACGCCCTCCAAATTAAAGTTTCCTCAAACCTGTTTGCGCGCCTTTTACGCGATGTGTTACGCTGTGGTACGCACTCCACTGAAATGCAAATTCCTGCGATGCTTCTGGCCGGACCGGCATCCATCCGCCGGGCGGTGCTGGCGGGACTGCTGCGTGGCGATGGCGATGTAACCTTGCAGCAGCGCACACGCCACTATTATCACAAGGGGCATCAGCGGGAGTACGATCATGCTTTCAACGCTGCTGCGGTCGGCTATTTTTCCAGCAGCCCGGCCTTGTTTCAGCAGACATTGCTCCTGGCGCAAAGTCTCGGCTTAGTGCCAACGATCAAAAAAGACAAGCCATACTGGCGTTTATATGGCCAAGAGCAATTGGAATTTTTGACGGAGTTTTTCGACGGGGCAAAACGCACCCAACTCGAACGTTATGCCGCCGGGCGTCGTAAGACCATGCCAACCACGAGCTTCGCTGCGCATGAACACTTTGCCACAATCCAGGTCAAGGAAACAGCACGGCAGGCGGGCGAGCACATCGTTTATTCCGCTGAGGTCGCCGATACGCATACGTTTGTGACTTCGTTTGGAATAGTCACGCACAACTGCATCCCGATCGATCCGTTGTACCTTTCCTGGAAGGCGCGCGAGTACGACTTCCATACGAACTTCATCGATCTGGCGGCCGAGGTGAACGAGAGCATGCCCTATCACGTGGTCGATCTGGTCATTCAAGGCCTCTCGCAACGTGGCTGCGGCATCAAGGACAGCCGGGTGCTGGTGTTAGGCGTGGCCTTCAAACGCGACATCGACGATCCGCGCAATAGCCCGGCCGAGCGCGTGATCGAACTGTTGTTGCAGCGCGGCGCACAGGTGCAGTATCACGATAAGTATGTGGCGCAGTATGCGCTGGGACCGGATGTATTCTGCCGCGAGAAGACGACGTTGAACTCCGTAGCGCTGGACGAGGCCCTGACGCACTGCGACTGCGCAGTGATCGTGACCGGGCATCGTCACGTGGATTACCAGCAAGTGATCGATCGCGTGCCGCTGGTGGTGGATTGCTGCAACGTGACGGGGGGCTTGCAGGACGGAGCGGGGAGAGTCGTAAGACTGGGAGTGGGAAATAGTGGTCAGTGATCAGTAGTCAGTGGTCAGTGGGCCGATCTTGTGGATAACACAGGGTCGGCCTTTTGGTTGAAGGTAGCGGTCAGCAGTCAGTGGTCAGTAGACAGTGGGCCGATCTTGTGGATAACACAGGGTCAGCTTTTTGGTTGAGTAGGCCGTAGTCAGGAGTTGACATGCAATTGCAACGGGCTGGCAACGCCTCTGGTACGAAAGATGTGGTACTCTAGTGATTATGGGGATTGGCGCCAGGCGAGCGGCCTGCTTCGTGGAAAACGAACATATGAGCAGGTCGCGCCTCAGTGAAAGTACATGTTGCCCTTCCGGCTAATGAGGAGTATCCTTAGACCGTATGTTTCAAGACGCTCCTCTCCGTCATCCCGGCGGGAGAGGGGAAGTGGGCGGCATGCGCGCCTCCTGCGCTCCATTGGAGCGTCGAGCAAGATCGGATGTTGATCGGAGCGTTTCATGGACGCTGGTGAACGCCGTTCATGATGACTATTGAGTAGGATAAGGGCTTTAGCAGGGGGGCCGCATGAATAACGATCTCAAAAATATCATCCGCGTGTTGACCGGCCGGCTATGGCTGATTATCCTGGGTGTCGTCCTGGCGGCGGCCATCGCTTACCTGACCAGCCGCCTGACACCGCCGATTTATGAATCGTCGACCACCCTGTTGGTGAACCAGGCCCCCAGCAGTGTGTCATCCGATTATGCCTCGATCTTGATCAAGAACGAGCAGCTGGCACGGACGTATGCTGACATGATGACCCAACGGCCCGTGCTGGCCGAGGCCATCCAGCAGCTGCAACTGCCTCTGTCAGAATCTGAATTGGCGAAGATCATCAGAGTCGATCTGGTGCGAGACACGCAGCTGCTGAAATTGCGAGTGGAACACGAAGATCCCCAATTGGCGGCAGCCATTGCCAATGCAGTGCCCCAGGCTTTTGCCCAACAAAATGCTGAGATGCAGGCCCAGCGCTATGCCGAGTCCAAAACCAACCTGCTGAAAGATTTGGAGGGGTTGAGCGGCCAGATCGAGGAGCGGCAGGAACAGCTGGCGACGCTTAACAAGGCGGGTACGACCGCGCAAACCGACGTATCGCACTTGCAATTGGAACTCACGCAACTGCAGCAGAGTTACAGCAGCCTGCGCCAGAGCTATGCCGACATCGGCCTGGCGGAAGCCCAGTCGACCAGCAATATCGTCATCACCGAGCCGGCGATTGCGCCAACGTCTCCGGTACGCCCACGCACCCTGCAAAACGTGATGCTGGGTGCCGTGGTGGGACTGATGTTGGCGCTGGGCGTGATTTTCCTGTGGGAGTATCTGGACGATCGGGTGCGCTGGCCAACACAGATTAACACGGTGCTGCGCCTGCCGCTGGCGGCCGTCATCGCGCACATCCCGCAGAAAGGCAAGCAGACCTTTAACGGCGGTAAACGCACGTGGGGCAGCGCCACCCTCATCGCCTTGAACGAACCCCGCTCGCCGATTGCCGAGGCCTTTCGCTCGCTACGCACCAGTATCCAATTTGCAGGCGTCGATAAGCCACTGCAGGTGGTGGTGGTGACCAGCAGCGGCCCCGGCGAGGGCAAATCGACGGTGGCGGCCAATCTGGCCGTGGTGCTGGCTCAGACAGGACGGCAAACGGTGTTACTGGACGGCGATCTGCGCCAACCCACCGCCCATACGCTGTTGGATGTGGGGCAGGAGCCGGGCCTGACCAATTTCATGCTGCAGAAGAAAAAGGAGGACGACCTGGGTTACGAATGCCTGCGGCCGACCAAGGTCCCCAGCCTCTGGATTGTGGGCAGCGGCCCACTGCCGCCCAACCCTTCGGAACTGCTGGGTTCGCAGCGGATGAAACATTTTCTGCAGTGGCTGCGCGAGCGTGACTATATGGTGGTAATCGATACACCGCCGGTGCTGGCCGTGACCGATGCGCTGATATTGGCCGCGGAGGCTGATGGCGTGGTGCTGGTGACGGAAGCAGGCAGCACGCGCCTGGAGTCGGCCAATGCCGCCCGACATGAACT
>JAUQXC010000687.1 GCA_030834825.1 Thermoflexales bacterium | reverse complement strand
CGAGTGGTTTGAAATGGGAAACCGTCGTGGCCGGCGCCAGCGTGGTCGGCAGCTCTGCGTTGGTGCTGGGTCTCAAAGTCCTGATCGATCGGCCACGACCCAGCGCCGACCTCGTGACGGTCATCAATCAGTTGAAGGACTATTCTTTTCCCAGCGGGCATGTGCTGTTCTATAGCACGTTCTTTGGCTTCTTGTTGTTTCTGGCTTACACGTTGCTCAAGCACTCATGGTGGCGCACGGGTCTGCTGATCATCCTCGCGGGCATGATCACGCTGATCGGGCCGTCACGGATCTACGTGGGGCAGCACTGGGCCAGTGATGTGATCGCGGCGTACTTGCTCGGCAGCGTGTGGCTGGCTCTATTGGTACTGATTTATCGCTGGGGCAAACCGCGCTTTTTTGTGAACCAGCCGGTGGCTAAAGAAACACCCGTCAGCGAGAAACCAGCGACATGACGCCTGAATCTTCGCGAAACAAATTGCAACTTGATGGCAACCTGGTTGAAGTGGGTGGGGAATCTGCTTCAACCAGGTTTTTCTTTGACCGGGATCGGGTATCACACTCCGCGTGTGTAGTCAAAATACCGACAGATTAATCAGCCGCGCGCTGATAGCCACCGACGCGAGAAACGCCTATGATGACACTGAGTGGGCTTCAATCAGATCCTGCGCTACGTCAAACCCTTGAGGAGCGATGATATGAATACAGGCGCAATTGACTACATCTGGCAACCCAGCCGAGACTCTGAGCGAAGTGATGAACTCCAGTTCAGGGCCGACGCGCTGCGCCAGAAAGCCGAGGCCGCTGCCTCCTTTGTAACCGGCCACACCTTGAGGGTCGATGGCGGCTACACGACTCAATAGCGGATGGGGGATCACGCCACCCTCTCAACAACATTTAAGGAGAAGGCAACATGACCTGGATGATTGATGCCATTCATACCGAAGTAAACTTTTCTGTGCGCCACATGATGATCTCCAATGTGCGCGGCGAGTTTCAGAAATTCAGCGGCACGATCGACTTTGATGAAACGAATCCGGCCAACACCACCGTCGCCGTGCAGATCGACGTCGCCAGTCTTAACACCCGGGACGAGAAACGCGATACGCATCTGAAGTCGCCCGATTTCTTCGACGCCGGGAAATATCCGCACATCACCTTCCGTAGCACCCGCGTCGACGTCAAGGATAAGACGCACGCCGGGTTATATGGCGATCTGGTCATCCGCGATATATCTCATGAAGTCGCGCTCGACGTGGAATTTAACGGTCTGGCCAAAAGCCCGTGGGGCACTACCAACGCTGGCTTCAGCGCCAAAGCGCAGATCAAGCGCAAGAATTGGGGCCTCAACTGGAATGTCGCACTCGAAACCGGCGGTTGGCTGGTCGGCGATGACATTCACATCAGCATCGACTTAGAAATCGTCAAACAGCCCGAAACGGTCTCCGTCACTGCGGCAGCCGCTTAGGTCTTGTCGGTTAGAAGCCGAATTGGCTAGAAACACCCGTCGAGCGATTAAAGTGCGCCAACCTGATTGGGCTTTCATCGCTCGACGTGCGCCGTTCGTCGCATATCTGTAATTCCTGTTGAAAGGCCTGGTCCGATGACGAACACCAGACTGACCAAAGCTCAACTGGTCACCGAGGCAAAAGCCTTGCGCCAGTGCGTCGCCGAGTTGGAAGCCGCCGATGCTCAACGCCAGCAGGCGCAGGCGGCTCTGCAAGTTTCGGAGACGCGCTACCGGCGACTGTTTGAAACCGCCCAGGACGGCATCCTCATTCTCGATGGCAATACCGGGCGGATCACGGATGTCAATCCCTTCTTGATGAAATTGCTGGGCTATTCGCATGCCGAGTTGGTGGGCAGGCAGCTCTGGGAGATTGGCGCGTTCAAAGACATTACGGCGGCGCAGACCGCTTTTCAGGAGTTACAAACAACCGGCTACATCCGGTACGAAGATTTGCCGCTCGAAGCCAGTGATGGCCGACGCCTGAACGTCGAGTTTGTCAGCAACGGCTACTGGGTCGATCAGCAGCGCGTCATCCAGTGCAACATCCGCGACATCTCTCTGCGCAAACAAGCGGAAGCCGCTCTTAGTCAGGCGATGAGCGATCTGCAAGAACGCAACGAAGCCCTGGACGCCTTTGC
>JAUQXC010000063.1 GCA_030834825.1 Thermoflexales bacterium | reverse complement strand
CTGCCCAACCCGTCGCTGAGTTGATAGACCCAGCCCGACGAAGTGTGAACGGCGATCTGGTCCAGGCCATACAGATATTGCAGGTCAGCCTGAGCTGTTTCCTCGGCCAACACCTGCGGCAGCTCGGCGGCTTCATCCAGCACATAGCGAATTGGCGTGCCGTTGATGATCTGCGCTCGACGCAGACCGTCGCCGCTGTAGCGATTCTCAATCGTCAGCCCGCCGGTGATGATGTGCGTCAGGCGATTGCCGGAATCGTAAGTGAAGGTACGTTGCCCGTCGCTGAGGAGATTGCCGTTAGCGTCCCACGTGTAGGTCACACCATTGACCGCCGTCAGTTGATTGGCCGCGTCGTAGGTGTATACCGCGGTGAAGCCCGGCTCATTCGCGCTTAAGCGATTGCCGACGGCGTCATACGTGTAGGTGTAGACCCGTCCGGTGGAATCGCTGGCGCCGATCAAGCGATGCAGGCCGTCGTAGGTATAGCGTGTGACACGTGTGTAAGGACCTTGCGGCTGCGCGTTGGTCGGCGTCTCCGATCGGGCGATCGCGCTCGATCGAGTGGGCGAGGCCAACGGTGTCGCCACCGCAAAACCGGATGTCATCGCGAAGGCGACCAGGATCAACGCCAGGACGCCGACGAGTCCCGCCCAACGACGCGACTTGCGTCCGATCACCGCGGCCAGTGCGACGGGGGCCAGCAGCAAGGTCGCCGGATCGAATGGCGGGAAGGGCCGAGGCGCTGTTGGCACCGGCGCAGCGGCAGCCGTTGTCGCAGCGGCAGTTGTGGTCGCCGCGTTAGCTGTGGTTGCCGCTGAACGTTGGATCAGTGGCAGGTAGACGCGATAGGAAGCCGGAGCGGCGCTGGCGATCGAAATGGCGTCGATGCGCCAGCCGTCGGCAACTTGTAGATCGTTTGCGGACTCGAGGCGGAAGCGTAGGCGAATGAGCTGGCCGCTGTAGTTCCTGAGATCGATTGTTCGCTGCGTCCAGTTCGCTTGTGTGCCCGTGGTCTGCGTGAAGAGACTGGTCCAGGTCTGACCGTTGTTGATTGAGACTTCCACAGAGGCCGCATCACCCGCTGCGAGATCGTATCGTTCGAAGTACGTTAGCTGCGGTGCCAACACTCCCGCCAGATTCAACTGGCCGTTCAGTTCCAGCGCCGCGCTCGAGCGGGCCGCGTAGTTGCCGATCGGGCTGTCGGCAAACGACGCCGTGCCTGTGTAGGGTTGATCGGTGCTCAAGCCCCAGCTGCCTTCGGCGAACCAGTTCGTCAAGGTTTCAGCTGGATCGTCGAAGGGCAGGGCATAGATCGATTCCGGTGCAGTGGTGACCAACACATCGTCGATGTGCCAGCCGTCGCCTACTGCCGTATCCTGGCGTGCATCCAAGCGGAAGCGCAGTAGGATGCTTTGACCGGCATAGGCAGCGAGATCCGCCGTATGACGTGTCCAGCTGACATTGCTCACACTCGTGCGATCGATCAACGGCGTCCAGGACTGGCCGTTGTCCGTCGAGATTTCGACCAGCGCGTGATCGCCTGCGCCGAGATCGATCGGATCCCAGAACTCCAAGCGGGCGGGCGCGTCGGTCGGCAATGTAATCGGATCCGCCAGTGTCAACGCCGCGTTGGAGCCGTGCGGGTAATTGTCGCCTGGTGAATCCGAGAAGGCAAACGAACCAGAGTGCGCGGCTTCCGTGGAGATAGCCCAGCTGCCCTCGGTGATCCATTGACTGTCGCCGGATTCGGCGTCGTCACTGAAGAGTGGGCCGGCCACCGTGAAGACTCGGATGTAAGCGGGCCGCGTGATGACATTGTTTTCCAGCACGCCGTTCACGGCCAGCGTGACCGTGTAACGACCGGCCAGCTCATAGCGATGAACCGGTGCAGGGGCGGTGCTGGTGTAGCCATCGCCGAAGGTCCACCGTTGCGAGACGATGTCGCCCGTCGACGTATTGACGAAGGTCACATTGAGCGGTGCGGCTCCTGCCCGTGGCACGGCATAGAATCCGGCGTGTGGCGGATTGGGTGTCGATGAAGTCACGCTGATATACGCGGGCCGAGTGATCACGTCGCTTTCAAAGACGCCGTTTGCCGTGAGTGTGACCGTGTAGACACCGGCCACATCGTAGCGATGAACCGGATTAGCGAGTGTGCTGGTAATGCCATCGCCGAAGTTCCACAGGTGCGAAACGATGTCGCCCGTGGAGGTGTTGACGAACGTCACGGTCAGCGGGGCCAAGCCAGACAGCGGCGTCGCAGAGAACCCGGCGCGCGGCGGCTGCGGCGGATTCACCGTTTCGGTCACGGCCACCCGATAGCCCAATGCGTCGAGCTCGTACTCGTAACGCGCCAGTACATGCGCACCGCTGCGTTGCTCGATCTGGATCAAGCGTCCGGCGGCATCGTAGGTGTAGCGTGTTTGAATACCGTTCGGTAGCGTGACCGTTAATGGACGGCCAGCTGCGTCATACTGATAGGCGGCGGCGTTGCCGTCCCAGTCGGTGACGCCGCTGAGTTGATCGGCGAGATCGTAGGTGTAGCTGACGACCTGACTGTTGGGATAGCCCAGGCCGCTGCGATTGCTGGTCGCATCATAGGCGTGCATGACAAGTTGATTGTTGGAATCCTGTGTCGCGGTGAGACGTTGCAGCGCGTCGTAAGTGTAATGCGTCGTGCCCAGGCTGTCCGTCAGCGTCACGCGGCTGCCCACGCGATTGTAGGCGAGCGACACCAGCTGTTCGGGATAGTGCAAAACGATCGGGCGATTGAGCGCGTCGTAGGTGAAGGTGATGGTCTGGCCGTTGGCGTCGCGGCGCGCGATCAGGTTATCGACACGATCGTAATTGAACTGATAAGCGTGATTGAGCGGATCGACGATGTGCGTCTGGCGATCACGCGCGTCATACGCATAATGGGTTGCGTGTTGATTGGCATCGGTCACCACCGTGCTGTTGCCGATGCGATCGTAACCGTACTCGGTGCGCACGTTGGTGTCAACGGTCGTGGAGAGACCAGGTCGGTAGTTTTCGATCACAGCTGTCAGGCGGCTCAACGCGTTGTACTCGTTGCGTGTGGCGATGCCGGTTGCATCGGTGATCAAGATCGCGTTACCAATCCGATCGTAGGCGTAGCGCGTCGTGTTGCCTAACACGTCGCTCTGCACGATCAGTCGATACACGCCATCATAGGCCAGTTGTGTGGCGCGGCCGGTGGCGTCGGTGATCACGGTCTGATTGCCCACCCGATCGTAGGCAAAGGCTGTGGTGCCGCTCAACGGATCGGTCGTCTGCACCAGCCGATCAACAGCATCATAAGCAAAGGTCGTGGTTTGTCCGCGCGCATTGATGGTGGTCAACGGATTGCCGACGGCATCGTACGTGTACTGCGTGGTTTGACTCAGTGCGTCGGTGATGACCCTCGGCCGATTGAGATCGTCGTAGGCGTAGTGTGTCGCCTGACCTTCCGCATCCGTCGCATGCAAGAGATTGCCGACGGCGTCGTAGCCGAAGGTCGTCGTGCCGGTCAGCGGATCGGTGATCCGGGTTTGCCGATCGACTGCGTCGTACTCGATGCTCAACTCTCGCCCCTCGGCGTCGATCGTGGCGATCAGATTGCCGACGGCATCGTAGCGATAGAGCGTGGTGCCCGTCAACGGATCGGTGATCGTGATCGGGCGGTTGAGCGCGTCATAGGCGTAGCGCGTCGTGCGCCCTTCGGCGTCGGTCTGAGTGAGCGGATTGCCGATCGCGTCGTAGGTGAAAGCGGTGGTCCCGCTCAGCGCATTCGTCACGGTGATGATGCGATTCAGGGCATCGTAGGCGGTATGTGTGAGGTGCCCTTCGGGATCGATCAGCTGTAGTTCGTTGCCGCGCGCGTCGTAGACGTGATAGGCCACACTGCCCAACGCATCGGTGACGATGGTGTTGCGATTCAGTGCGTCGTAACCGAAGGTGGTCGTGTTGCCCTCGGCGTCAACCGTCATCACGGAATTGCCCACGGCATCATAAGCGAAGTGACTGGTCTGCCCCAACGTGTCGGTGATCACCACCTGCCGGTCGAGTGCGTCATAGCCGTAGTGTGTGGCGTGACCGTTGGCATCGGTCATGACGGTCTGGTTGCCGACGACGTCATAGCCAAAGCGTGATACCTGGTTGAGTGTGTCGGTAATGACGATCAGGCGATTGAGCGCGTCGTAGCCCGATCGCGTCACGCGGCCTTCGGCGTCTGTTACAGCCACTTGATTGCTGGCGGCATCCCAGGCGTAGACCGTGGTTCCGGTTAGCGGATTCGTGACGGTGATGGGTCGATCGAGGCCGTCGTAGGCCAAGATCGTGGTGCGGCTTAACGCATCGGTGAGGGAGATTTGATTGCCGACAGCGTTGTAAGCAAAGGATGTCACCTCGCCCAGAGCGTTAGTGATGACGACGTTGCGATCGAGCGCATCGTAGACGAAGTAAGCGGCGAAGCCATTGGCATTCGTGACGACGATCTGATTGCCTACCGCGTCGTAACCGCGCACGATGGTGCCGGAGAGCGCATTGGTGGAAGTGATGAGGCGATTCAGCGCATCGTAAGCGTGGCGGGTCACATAGCCCAACGGATCGATCTCGGCGACGACGTTACCTGCCCCGTCGTAGCGCGTGACCGTCGTCACATCGCGATCGGGTTCAACCGGATCGAAGACGCCAGCGACGTAGTTGAACGTAATCGTTAGCGGATGATTGAGGCGGTCGTATTCGATCAACTTGGTGCGGCTCAAGGCATCCGTGACGCGCGTGCGGTTGCCCAGCGCATCGTAGCCGAAGGTGGTGGCGTAACCCAGATGATCGGTGATGGCGACGACGTGATACAGTGAGTCGTAGCCGTAAGTGATGAGGTGTCCGGCGGCGTCCGTCTCGGTGAGGCGGTTGCCGACCCGATCGTAAGTGATACGGGTCGTCCCTGACAGTGCGTTGGTCGCCGTGATCAGCAGGTTGCGAGCGTTGTAGGCATAGCGCGTCACGTGCCCCAACGAATCGATCTCGGCGATGACGTTGCCCACAGCATCGTAGCGCGTGACGGTGCTGACATCCTCAGCGGGTCGCGCAGCAGCGAAGACGCCGTCGACGTAGTTGAACGTCGTCGTGATCGGGCGATAGAGCGCATCGTAGTGCGCCACCGTGGTCCGGCTGAGTTCGTCCGTGGTACTGATGACGTTGCCCGCGGTATCGTAACCGTAGCGCAGTGTGCCGCTCAGTGCGTCGGTGACCAGCGTCATGCGATTGAGGTCATCGTAAGCGTAGCGCGTGAGGCGACCATTGGGATCCGTGGTCGTGAGCAGATTTCCAGCGGCATCATAGGTCTTGCCGGTCGTGTTCGATAGCGGATCGGTGGTCGTGAGTAATTGATTGACATGGTCGTAGGTGTAGTGCGTGACGCGGCCCAGTGAATCGTAACGCTGGACGATGTTACCGGCCAGGTCATACACCTGGACGGTCAGCACATCCTCGTCGGGCCGAGTGGGATCGAACACGCCATCGACGTAGTTCAACGTCACCGTGACCGGGCGTTTGAGGCGATCATATTGGATATAGATCGTGCGTGACAGCGCATTGGTGGTCGTGACGAGGTTGCCCACTTGATCGTAAGCATAGCGGGTCACGTTCCCCTGCGTGTCAGTCACCACGCTTTGCCGATTGAGCAGATCATGGTTGTACAGCGTCGTGTGTCCGGCGGCGTCGGTTTCGGCCAGCCGGTTGCCCACGCCGTCGTAGGTGTAGACCTGCGTGTAACCCAACGGATTAGTGGTGGTGATGATGCGATTGAGCAGGTCGTAGCCGTTGCGTGTGATGCGGCCCAACGCATCGATTTCGATCACGGCGTTACCGGCGGCATCGAAGCGCTTGAGGGTGGTCACATCTTCGTCCGGCCTCACAGGATCGAATATACCGTCAACATAGTTGGCCGTCACCGTGACCGGGCGATTGAGGACATCGTACTCAAAGCGCGTGACGCGCCCCAGCGCGTCTGTGATGATCGTTTGATTGCCGACGCCGTCGTAGGCATAAGCCACACTCTGCCCGGTGGGGCCGGTGGCTTGCAAGAGGTGATCGGCCAGATCATAGATCAACGTTGTGGTGCGCTGCAGCGGATCGATCAGCTGCGTCGGGCGACCGCCGAGGTCATAGTGTGTGACCTGGGCGTAGCCCAGCGCATTGGTGATCGCCGTCTGATTGCCATAGGCATCGTAGGCGTAAGACGTGGTGCGTGTAGCCGGATCGGTTTCACTGAGCTGTTCGCCGTGGCTGCCATAGGTGCGCGTGGTCACCCGGTTCAACGGATCAATCAACGTGATGGGATCGAGATACGGACCGTAGGTGAAGGTCGTCGCACGGCCCAACGCATCGATCTGGCTGGTGGGCCGGTTGTGTCCATCGTAAGTGAACTGCGTGGTGTTGCCGGCCGGATCGACGACGGCCGTCATATTGCAACCGGGGCCGTCCCACACAAATTGTGAGCGGCGGCCGTTCTTGTCGGTCACGGCGGTGCGATTGTTGTTGCCGTCGTATTCGTAGAGCTCGGAGTAGCCCAGCGCATCCATGCGCTTGATCAGGCGATCCTGATCGTCGTAGTAGTCCAGCGTGACGTCGCCGCGCGGGCCGGTCATGGTCGTGACCTTGTCGCCATAGGCGAACGTAGTCAGGTTGCCGACGCCGTCGAACTGGCGCACGACGCGGCCACGGGTGTCGTAGTTGTTGGTGACGACGATGTGACCATTGGGATCCGTGATGGTCTGCAGGCGGCGCATCTCGTGATTGCTGATATACGACATGCGGGTGACCAGGCCGCGCGTGTCGGTGATAGTGGTGAGATAGCCCGCCGAATCGTAGCCGTATTGAGTGATACGCCCCAGAGGATCGGTCATGCTGGTGATGTGATCGGACAGGTTATAGGTAAACGAGAGCGAACGGCCTACCAAATCGGTCACACTGGTCAGGCGTTCCAACCCGTCATAGGCCAACGTCAAAGCATTACCGTTCGGATCAATTTGTTTAGTCATCCATTGTTCAGCGTTATAGATGAACTTGCTTTGATCGGGCAGGGTCACGGTGTACGTACCCAGGTAGCGTGTGAGTTCGCCTTTCACGCCCGGCATGGCTGTGAAAGAATCATTGGGATTCAGTTTGAACTGCAGCAGCGAGCCGCGCGGCGCTTTCATCTGCATAGTGACCAGGGGCGTCGTCACCGGCAGGCCACCACTCAGAGCCATGAAACTGCGATAGGTGAGATAAGAGTTGTAGTTGTGCGTCCAGCCCGGCCCAAACGGCCCATTGCCGACATCCAGGGCGTTGTACGTGCGCTCCAGCATCAGCGGATCGCCCCAGGTGGGAATGGACACATCGGTGGTGTTGTACGTGAAGTTGCCGCTGAGCGTGCTGACTGGATCTTCACTGTAGCCCTGCGTGTTGCTGGACAGACACTGATCTTCCTTGGCCCAGTTGGGTGGCGGATTCTCGAGGAAGTTGCCTTCCGGGTTGCACCAGATCTGATCGGACAGCTGCAGGCCGAGATAGTTGGCGTGCGTACAGGTCGCCTTGAAGTCGAGGAAGGTGCCATCGTGATTAACGACCATTGACCAGAAGCGGGTCTCGGTCTGACCGGGCAACAGCGTGCCAAAGTACACGATCAGATCGCTGATGATCTTGAAGTCGATGGGCAGCCCGGAATCGTTGCGCGTGATGCGCGGTTGAGCGCTTTCGATCTTGAAATTCTTGGTCGATCCCCAGCCGATGTTGGTCGCCATGACCCACAGCTTGAACGGCTCATTTTCCCAGACGTAGCGTGGCAGGAAGTAATCGATCAAGACGAAAGGCTCCGGCATCACCGTGATCGGCTCACGCTGTGTTTCATAGGCGTATTCGGTGCCGTTCACTTTGTACGTGAGGAACGCTTGCATGTAGAATTGGCGACCCTGCGGTTCGGTGATGTTCATGCCGCTGGGGATTAAGGTCCACATCGCCACCTGTTGCGTGCCGGAGACCATGTTGGTGAGAGTCGTGGGGATCGTCGGCGTGATCAGGAAGCCGCCCACCTTCTGGTCTTGATCGATAATCCACGATAGGCCGTCGTTATCCGTCACCAGAATATCGACGTTAAGATCTTCCACCGGCAAACCGCCCGCGTGCGTCAGCATCATCTTGGCCGTGAAGGCTTCGCGCTCCAACGAGATGCGCTGCACGATTTCCAGGTAGACCAGCCCGCCGTTGAAGTGCGGCGTGTAATGCCAGCCACCACTCCCGTAGGCCTGGACATACAACGTACCGCCGACGCGGCCCCAGGTGTAGATCGGTTCGTGCGGACAATCTCGGCAGCAGACCCGCGTGAAGTCGAAGGTCATCTCGATCGGTTCGTTTTCTTCCGGATATTCCGGCGGCTGCCACCACGGCGGCGTTAGCGGTTGACCACCTCCACCTGTGCCACCGCCGCCTCCCTCAGGCGGTTGCTCGCCATGGCGCAGCGGTGTGACGAATTGGGTTTCGATGGTCAGGCCCTCATTCGACATCTCGGCGATAATTTCGAGCACGCTGGAAATGCCGTTGGTCGCCGTAATCACGATCGCATCGGCATACACGCCTTGTGGCAGCCATTGCGGCACTTCCACTTGCAATTCAAAGTCTGCCTCCTGGCCGACCTCGAGGTGCGAGATGTGCGTGGGCGACACGGTGATGAAGGTCAACACCGGCGGCTGACTGAGGTGGATGTCCTCGATCGGCAGGGGATCACCCAACAGGTTGCCGTCAGCCGGGAAGCCTTCGTTTACCAGGTGCAGTGGCACGGTGTAGAAGGTGCCGGGCGGCATCAGGGAGGGTGGCTGCACCGCGCCGACGTCGTACAGCGACGCACGCATCAGATGGTTGTACTCGCCGGTCAAATGAACTTGACCGCCGTGGCGCTTGGCCGGTTCCGAGCAGGGCACATCACCCTGGCAGCAACCTGCGCCAAAGGTCAGCGTGACCGGCACGGTCGCATTCGGCGGGATGTCGCCCAGGATCGGGTTGTAGAGCACTTCGCAGTCGAAGGTGATATCGATCACGGCATTGGTGATGGTGACCGGATAGAAGTTGTGTACTTCCAGAATGTTGTTCGTCCGGCTGAAGCAGGACTCCAACGGAGCACAGCCCAGGCCGGGCCTGACGATATTGGGATCGAAGACCAGGCTGAGCGTGGCCGTGTAAACATCTTCAAACGGCGTCGGCTCCACCGTCCACTCGATAGACAAAGCCGGCGGCGGGATGCGAATGATCTCGGTCTGCACGCCGACGCCCGGTTCCACCTTGAGCGTACCGGCGCCCGCCCGATAGCCCTTCACGCCGACCTCGTAGTGATAATCGCCCAGGGGGAGATCGGGGAAGACATACTGGCCGTTGTCATCGGTGAGACCCAGGTAGGTTTCACGCTGCAAGGTCGTGGTGGTGCCGCTGATGACCAACGTGCTTTGCTGCGCCATCAGTTGTAGATCGGCTTGCTTAACGGGATGGTCTTCGGAATCGATGACCGTTACTTGCAACGTGCGCACCTCGCTGTGAGTGACCCGCACGGAGTAAGCCAGTGACGTGCTGAAGCCGCCGTCGGCGCCCACGCTGACCGAATCGTTGTAGATCGCCGGTGCAACATCTTCGGGCGGCGCGGCATTAAGCGTGAGCGTGAACGATTGGGCTGGACCTAACGCGGCAGTGTTACCGGCTTGCCCCAGATACATCCAGGGAATGTTGCCGGTGGAGGTCAAGACGATATTCGTCAACGTCAACACCCCGGCGTTCTGCGCGCGCACTTCCAACTGAGCGATCTCACCGGGAGTGATGTTGAGCTGTGGCGCCCCGGGAGTAAAGATCAAAGAAGGCGCTGCCGTCATCGTCAACGTCACTGGCTGCGGTCCCAACCCCTCCACGATAGCGACCGTTCCCGACGCAGTTTGATGACCGGGCGCGGTGAGCGTGTAATCGAATGAACCCACTTCTTGATGGGTCAGCGTGAACACACCGGAGGAATTGGTGGCCGTGCGTTGATAAGCATGCTCGGTACCGTTGACGCCTTCCGTCACCACGAGGATCGAGCGATCGATCGTCGCGTCAGCGAAAGGCACGAGCTGATCGCCGTTGTTGACGACCGTGACCACCACATCGCGGCTGGCCTCGCTCACCAACACTGTCAAAGCGATCGGGCGTTGGCCGCCATTGTCACTAGTGACGCGCACGAAATCGCGGTAATAACCGGCGGGCGGCAGCCCGGTCGCATCGGCCTGCACGACGACGGTGATCAACTGGCCGGGTTGCAGATCGCCGACCACACCGTTCGCGACTGTTACCCAGTTAATGTGCGGCGGCGGGTTGACGACGACGTTCGTTAACGGCGCAGTGCCAGCGTTGCGAATGGTTACCGTCAACGTCGTGGTCGCGCCACGACCGACCAACAAAGTGGGTGCCGCAGGTGACACCACAAGACGCGGTGTCGGCGGGATCGTCGAGGCCGTTGTCTGCGCCGAATTGTTTGCCAGGTTGTGTTCGGTCGTCGCCGTGCTGGCCGTCGCGAGATTGACGACAGGGGTATAGATCGGCGTGCTGGTGATGACCAGCGCCTGCACTTGAAACGCGCTCTGCTGATTCGGCGTTAAGACGCCAATCTGCCAGATTAGCTGATTGCCGTTTTGGGTGAATGAATAGGGACCGGTCTGCGTGATGAAGCTGAGATAAGGCGACAGCGTATCGGTCAGCACGACGTTCGTCGCGGCCAGCTGTCCTTGATTGCGGACGTTCAAATCGTAGGTGGCGGTAAAACCGGGCGTGGCTTCTGTGGGGCCGGTCTTGGTGACCGCCAGATCCGCGCCGATAAAGGTAGCCGTGATCGTGTTGCTGATCAATACGCCATCGACGATGGCGCCGACGGTGGCCGGGCCGCTGACGGTGCTGGTGACACTGCCCAGCGTTTGACCCGTGAGGTCTGTCGGCGAAGCCGGTTGATTGAGGTTGATCGCTGCAGTGGACGTCAAGACGACGAGTGCGCCAGCGACAGGATTACTGAAGGCGTCACGTGCGGTGATGCACACATCGATCGTGTCAATGCCGTCCGCCGTTGCATTCGCGCTGCCGACGATCTCGATCCGTGAGCGCGCGGGGCTGACGGTACCATTGGTGAATGTCACCAACGCGGTCTGGTAGATGGTCGCGCCGTTGGCGGCGCGCGCACCGACGCCGCGCAGTCCGGCGGTGGTCGCCGTCAGTGTCGTCGTCACTGTGCCGCTGAGATTCGACGTGCCGATGGTCAGGTAGTCGCCGGTGGCCGGCTGCCCGCCGATGGATGTTCCCGCGGCCGGAAGGATCAACAGCTGCACAGGCTGATCGGCGACCGGATAACCGGTGACGTTCTTCAGCGTCACCGTGATGAGGCTGGCACCAACGCCGTTCGCCACCACGGAAGTGGGCAGGGCTTCAATGGTCGAGGCATAGGGATCGACACTATTGAGATAGATCGAGCCGTCACATTGAGTGACGGGCGTGAATGGACATTCACCGCCGCCAAAGCCGGCTTCGATCGAACCGGCATAACCGCTGAAATTCGTCGCATATAAAGCGATACGGCCACCGCCGCCGGCTGCGCTGCCACCGTTCGCTTGCAGCCGGCTGCCTACACTACCGCTAAGCACTGGCGTATCGATCCAGATCGATCCGCCACTGCCATCGGCCAGGCCGTTGGTCTGAATCTTTCCATTCAACGTCAATGCTTCGGTGATCACAAAATGCACTGCACCACCGCCGCGTCCGTTGTCGCCACTCGACCCTAACAGCGTTGGAGTGTAGACGGAGCCATAAGTGGGTGCGGCCCCGCCGCCATAACCGCCGTGGCTCGATCCGCTGGTGTGCGAACCGGGACCGCGCTGCAAGCCATAGCCCTGCGCATTCGCTTCGATCAAGCTATTCATACCCACGCTGATCGTGCGTGCGACCAGCGTGAAGCTGGCATCGTCGGTGTAGGTGGTATTGCCGTTATCGTATGAGACCAACGTCAACGTACCACTTGTTACCTCGAGCGTGTCCAGCGTCGTTGTGCCACTGGGATATGATTGAGCATATAGCACTACCCGGCCTCGTCGATCGATGAGGAGATCGCTCGCACCGATCAGCTGGCCCGGCACATCGACGGTAGTGGTGTAAACGCGTAACGTCTCGGAAACGACGAGGGGGCCTTGCGCGATGACGCCTACATTTTCAAAGGCGCTCACTTCCGTGGCGGTCAGTGTGCCGGTCACGGTCAAGCGCGAATTGGTGTGGCCTTGCAAAGTATTCGCAGTCAAAGCCAGATTACCCAGCACGTTGAGATGTCCGTAGTTGGTGAGCCGGACTTCATCGAACTGATAGGTGCCGGGCAGCAGCGCCGCGCTACGGCCATTAGCTCCCGCATTGTCAACATTTAATACGCCTAACCCTGCAGGCCGCTTCGAGTAGATGGTGCCCGGTCCGCCATACTGTGAGCTCGAACTGCCACCTCGAGCTTGAAGTGAACCCATGAAAACTGAAGTTTGATAATAGACAGCAATCCGTCCGCCCGATCCGCCACCACCTGACCCATAATATGCGGAGTTTCCACCGTTGCTGCCATTCACGCGGATAGTCCCATTCCCGCTAAGTGTTCCGGCTTCGATCCAGAGGCTGCCCCCCGCACCGCCGCCGCTGCCATTGAAAGTACTGGTGACGCCTGGCATGCCATTGGCCGAGACCGTTCCGCTAAGTGCCAGCGTCTCACTCACCACCAAGTGGATCGCACCACCGCCTGCTCCACCTGCCGTGCCGCCACTGTTACCGCCACCGCTTCCCAGCTGCACCGGCTGATCGACATCACCATACGGCACACCACCCGCGTTGTTGCCTGATCCCACACCTCCCCAGCCGCCATGACCACCGCCGCCCGCTTGACTGTAGGCTCCACTTCCACTCGTGCCCTGTCCTGGGCCGGCAGCCGTGGCATACCCCAGCCCGTCGGCCGAAACCGTGCCGCCATTGGCGATCGTCAGATTCTCCACCCGCAGCTCAAGGCCGTAATCGTCGTTGTAATCGCTGTCACCGTCATTGTAAGAAACAAGGTTCAGCTTTGTGTTTGTGCCGACCGTCAGTTGCGTGAAGGTGTAAACTCCTGTGTGCCAGGGTGTGTGGGCATATAGTTCCAGTCCGCCGCTGCCCGTGGTCGTGATGATCTGCGGCCCACTCAATTCGCCTTGTATGGCTAATAACGTGCCACTGATGGTAAAACTAGCTGGTGCGACAATCCAGCCTTCACTGCTGAGAGTGGCCGAACCATCGCCACGTAAGGTCCCATTGCTGATCGTCAAAATGGAGGTTGTGCTTAAGATTCTCAAGTGGCCGAAGTGTGTCTGGCTGATCTGATCGAATTCGTACGTGTCTGACAACAACGCTGCACTAAGTGAGTTCACGCCAGCATTGTCAATGCGCAATGCCCCTTGCTCAGCTACACCTTTCAAATAAACAGTGCCTGGCCCGCCGTACTGCGTGCTGGAACTGCCGCCGATTGATTGATAGATGCCGTTAAACGTGGAGGATTGATAATGAGTTGCGATCCGCCCACCCGATCCGCCACCAGCGCGGGCATAAGAACCGGTCGCGCCACCACTGCCACCATTGGCGCGGATCGTGCCGTTGCCCAGCAGCATCCCGGTCTCGATCCAAATGCTGCCACCCGCACCGCCGCCACTGGCATCGAAAGTATTAGACGTGCCTGCGCCGCCATTAGTGGAGAGTGTGCCGCTCACCGCCAGCATATCGTTGACGATAAGGCGAATGGCGCCACCGCCCGCGCCCCCGGCTAAACCATTACCACTACCACCGCCACTGCCTGACTGATGTGGTTGGTAAACCGATCCATACGGGGAGCCACCAGAAGTTCCATTGCCCGAACCACCCCAACCGCCATAAGCGCCGCCGCCTGGACCATTCGTCCAGCCGGTGGAGATACCCGCCCCCGGTCCTTGTTGGCCAGGATAACCCAGCCCGTCGGCCGTGATCGCGCCGCCGGGGTTGATGGTGATATTCTGCGCGGTGATCGTGACACCCGACCCGGAAGTGGGATCGCTTTGCAGGCGCAAAGTGCCACCGGGCATGATCGTCAGGTTGTTGAAGCTGTAATTGCCGGCGGGTAAGAGCAAAGTGTCTGTTACAACCCAATCGGTGCGCGCCACGCCGATTAAGGTCGATGCAGCGGACTTGGTATTGTCACTTTGCGAAGTGGCCGTGAGGATCGTGGTGTTGTTTGTGCCGTGTGGAGCCGTCATGGGCACGGTGACCGTCACGATGAAGCTTGTTCCAGAGTAAGGCGAGAATGGACCGAGGACCGTCGGCGCACTGACAGCCCAGGGACTCAGCGTCGCGAGGTGGAAGGTATCGATCTGATTGCCGCTATTGGTAAGGTTCAACGTGTACGTGATCAACCACACATCGCCGGTGGGATTCTCCTTTGTCTGCATCGCCGGCTCGATCTGGGGTTGATAGTAGATCGCCGTGGTGCGCAAGACGGAAACGTCCAGTTCCAGCGGCATCGCGCCCGCCAGATAAGCCGCTGTGATCGAGACGACATCAGTCGGACCAGTGATCGCGCTGAGCGGAATCTCGACCGTTACCGATACGGGCGCAGCTGTATTGGGCGGCAACATCAAGGACGCGGGTGAGATGTTGGTCGTCCACACATTGCCCGCTGGTATAAGCACAAAGGCGTCAGTCACATTGCCGGTGTTCGTCAAGTGCAGCGTGTAAGTGACTAAGTTGCCTGGCCAATCAAACTGAGCCAGCGTCGGCAATTCAAGCGTGGCACTGTGCACAGCGCGAATGGTCGTTAGCGGCACAGGTATCGAACGCGAGGTACCATCCAACGCTGCGGCCGTAATGGTTACCACGTTGGTGATATAGAGCGGCGCGTCGGCTGGGACAGCTACACCGACGTTCAGATCGCTGCTGGTCTCAGGTGGCAGCGTAATGGTCGAAGGAAGTTGCACTGTCCAGCTGTTGCTGGTGGTAGTCAACTCGAAGGTCTTGGAGATTGTCCCGACGTTACGAACGCGCAGGGTATGTGTGGCGACCGTGCCCGGATCGGCATACTGCGTGGTCGTCAGCGGTTCCAGCTGCAAACTGCGCGAGAGAACGTTCATACGCACCAGGACGTCATCGACCACGTAAGGGGTATTGTGATCGAAGCGCAGCCAGGCGGTGTAGGTTCCCGTAGCCTCGACTAAGGCGGCATCCAGGACAGCCCCGATCGGTTGAGTGCCACTTATGCCGACCGTGGCCGAGGTTGGCGTCGTCGAAAGCCAGGCTCCCTGGGTCGGCAGACAGGGTGGTTGATTAGCCCGGCGGAAGCAGATCGCCATTCCATTCGACAGCGCGGCTGAATTGTATGAGTATTGCAGGACCTGAGAGGCATTCGAGCCGCGAATGCCTACAGTGGCGCTGGCGCCGTTGTTGTAAGCGACATTGCCAAAATCGACATCCTGATATTGGAACAGGATGTTTCCGTTTTCGAATAAAATCATTTCGAAGGTGGCGCTGCCACCCACTGCGGCGTGCGGCCGGTTGTACCATTCGACGACAACATAGCGGTTGGGTGCAATGCCGCCGGTCAGCCAATACATCCGGCCGGTGGTGTTGCTGCCGAGATCGTCCCAGAAGGGTGCCAGAAAATAGTCGCTGGCGATACTGCTAAGGGCAGCATTCAGCGGCGCGATGTCGTCTTCTGGACGGGGGAATAGGGCGGCGCCATTGTTGCCCACGCGCAAACGGTTGGCCGATGAATAGTAAAGCGGGAAGTAGAACGGCAGATCGAGATTGGCCTCATCGTCGCCGGAAAGGTTCAGTGTCATGCTGCCGGTCGCGTCGATCCACTGGGCTGTGGAGGTGTACCAACTATACCCCCAGATATCTGAGGCGCCGGGTAGGCCGTTCACATATTCGGCCAAGTTGAAGCTCAAGGGTGCGGTGCCTGTGTTGGTGATCAACAGTGGAGCGGACGACGACGTACCCAGTTCTTGAGTCACGTTCAATGTCGCGGGCGCGCGCACGGCCTGTGCGGCCGGCAAGTTGAAGTTTTGCAGAACAGCAATACCCATCGCGATCGTGGGCGTAGCGACAGTGGTCAAGTAGTTGCCCCGCGTCGACGTCACAGGATGCGACCCTGCGGGTGAGAAGAGGACGTAGAAAGCATCGTTTACGGCGGGATCACTGGTTGATCGGGTCAGGAAAAATTCTTTCGCGTCATTGGTCACGGGCGTATTGGCTAAAGCTGCGCCGGTATTGGCATCATAGACGTTGCCAACCACCAGTCCGCCAGTTTGTGGCGCGCAGCTGGTGAGTCCCGGCCCATAAATAGCGATATCGTCAACGTACCAGCCAGGCGCAACATTGATACTATCGGTGTGGAAGCGAAAACGTAGACGGAAATTATTGACCGCGTAGGCTGAGTTCAAAGCCACGCTCTGTTGATGCCAGCTATACTCGTATGTACTCCACTCGCCAAAGACACGTGTCCAGGATGAGCCACCATTGTTACTCACTTCAACGCTGGCCTGGTCGTTAGCATTAGCCGCTTGCAGCCAATGCCACCAAGTCAAAGTGATGGGTTGTCCTGCATAAAGGCTCAGATCGATGTTGGGAGAAACAAGATAGCCGTCCTCGTTGAAGTCATAGAAGTTGTTCAGTTCGGTAGCCCAGACATTGCTGCCAGAATGTGCCAGACCTGCCCCATAACCGTTGTAGGGCAGTCCCCATTGCCATGAGGTCTTGGTTGCGGGCACGACGGTATAACCGCCGTTGCTCAGCTCAAAATCTTCAAAATAGAAGTTGCTTTGGTAACCCGGAGCAATGCACGTTGTCAGATCAGCCGTCACGGTGAGCGGAATGATCTGATCGCTTGTCAGGACGCCGCTGGTATAAGTGCGCGGCACGTAACCATTGACCCAAGCGCTGACGTTGAAGATATGGTTCACATTCCTTGCTAAGGTTACGCTGTACGCCCCGGTCGTGGGATTGGTCCAGATAGTTTGATTGCCTGACGGACTATTGATCTGGAGTCGGGCATACAACGGCCAACCCGAAGTGGCATCTGTTACCACACCGGAAACCACCTTGGTATCTAGAATCAGATCGAAGTCCTGCCGAACCGTGCTGCTCAAGATGACGGTTGGTGTTTGAATATCCATCATCATGTACCCGGCTGTATAGGTCGCGGTGAAGGTGTGAGCGCCTGCCGGCGAGAAGAGCACGTAGAAGGCATCATCCACATTCCAATCGGGCGTTGTCTGGGTTGTGGTTGAGTAACCACTGTCATTGGCGACGACGACGCCCGTGTACGCGCCACCGTCGCGCGCATCGTAAGTATTCCCCACGACCAGCCCGCCGGATTGCGCATGACATCCGCCGTCTGGCGTGTAACCGGGCGCAGTGCAGGTGGCCAACTCAGCGTTCAATTCAAAATTTTCGTTACGTCCGCCGGCCAGCGGAACCACCGATCGGGTGCTGGGCTGATACCCCTCCGTCCAGGCGTCAACCTCCAACGTGTAACTCAACCCACCTTCTAAGGTGAGACTATAGAACCCCGTTACCGGATCGGTCCAGATCGTGTCGTTGTAACCCGTACCGCTGATGTGCAGACTGGCATAGAGTGACCAACCCGCAGTCGCATCGGTGATGAAGCCGGAGATCACCTGCTGACCGGAGAGGTAAAAGTCTTGCCAGTTAGTATCGTCGGGATAGATGTAGGAACTCTGAATGCCTGAAAGACCATACAGCGGATGTGTGGCGGTGAAGGTGTGCTGCCCCGCCGGGGCGAAGAGCACGTAAAAAGCATCGTCCACGTTGGGATCAATGGTCAGGGCAGAGGTGGAAGTCTGATCTTGGCTGTTTGAAACGATTACGCCGGGCAGTGGAGCGCTGGTGACAGCCTGATAAGTCTGGCCGATCAAGAAACCGCCACTGCGTGCAGCGCAACCGCCATCGTCAAAGTAACCGGGCGCCGTGCAAGCTGTGAGGTCAGCGTTCAAGTAGAAAGATTCGAATTCATCATTCAGCAACGGATCCAGGGTGCGCGCAAGGGAGAGATAACCAGCGACCCAGGTCGTTGTGGTAAATGTGTACATCAGGTCGGCGGGCAGATCTAGCTCGTAATAGCCGTTGAACGGGTTAGTCCAGACCGTCGTAATGGGCGTGGTTGCACTGTAGATATCAAGCCGGGCATAGAGCGGCCAGTCGGTTGTGTTATCACTTACATAGCCTTCCACGCGGTGCGTTCGTCGTGGGAGCAGGAAGTCTTGTCGGATCGTATTATTGGCGAGGACGTTTAGGGTTCGATAATCGGGTGCAGCATAAAGGGCCGGGTCCCCTTCAGCCTGGAATTCATGCGCGCCAGCCGGCGAGAACAGCGCGTAAAACGAATCGGGCACAGCCGGATCCAGCGTGGCCGTCGCGGTGAAGATTTGGCCGCCCTCACTTGAAACGAGGGCTTCGGCCACGGGGAGGTGGGTGAAGTTGTCATACACATTGCCGACGACCAAACCGCCAGGTTCTGGGCGACAAACAGAAACCATCACGTCGTCGAGATACCAACCGGCATACTGGGTTACTGCATCGGAACTAAGCCGGAAGCGCAGGCGGAAATCGCTGGTGGCATCCCAGGTATTGAGCACGACTTGTCGTTCGCGCCAATCGTCGGTATCGACGTTGCCGCTCACACCACCATAGACACGGGCCCAACCCTGGCCGTCGTTGTTGCTTACTTCCAAACTGGCAAGGTCAAGGCCCGCTTCCGTCTCCAGCCATTGCTGCCAGCGCAGGACGGGCCGCTCTCCGCTATAGCTGCTCAAGTCAATGAGGGGCGAAACAACATAGCCATCCTCGTTTTCAAAGTAATCACCATACAGATTCGTTGCCCAAACATTACTCCCTGAATAGGCGTAGCCGGGGCCGGAGGTCGGCTCCCCTGGTTCCCATGAGGTGTGTCCAGTGAGACTGATGCTATAGCCACCCGGATCACCCTCGAATGATTCGGCATAAACATTGTAGGAAAGATCGCTTTCCGTTTGAATTTGAATATCGTCAATGTACCACCCCGGAAATTGAAAACTTTCATCGGCGTTCAGATGAAAGCGTACCTGGAAGTTACTGACGGCGTAACTGGAATCCAAGGCCACCGTGATCGGTGTCCAGACTGAACTGATCTCTCCCATGAAAGGGCCATAGACGGTTGTCCAGTTGTTGCCGCCATCATTGCTCACCTCGACCCGGGCGGGGTCATAATTCGGTTCAGAATACAACCATTGCCACCAGGTCACTGTGATGGCTTCACCGGCATAAGCGCCCAGATCGATCTCAGGCGAAGTGAGCACACCGTTTTCCCAATCACTATAGTTGCCTGCCAGGTTGGTGGCCCACACGTTGTAACCTGAATGTGCGCTGCCCGGACCGGGAGTGGCCGCCGGTTCACCCCATTCCCAGGAATTCATGTTGAACGTTCGCGTCAGATAACCACCACTACCGGCTTCAAAGTCCTCAAAGTAGGATGTATCTGTGAAGGTATAACCTGGGGCATTGCAGGCTGCAAGATCGACGGTTAAGGCTAGATCTTGTACTCGATCGCCCGTTAGCTCCGCTACTGCCTGGGTCGTGGTTTGATACCCGGTAATCCAGGCCGTCGCTACGAAAGTGTAATCAGTGCTTTCGGGCAGAGTGAGGCTGTAGTATCCGGTAACGGGATCGTTCCAGATCGTGGTACGCGTGTATCCCAGTCCAGCGATCGTGATACTGGCATATAACGGCCAGCCGGTTGTGCCGTCGCGCACGACACCGCTGACCAGGTAGTTGGTCGGATTGTCCGGCGGCCAATCTTCACCTACACGCGGGATGTCACTGATCCGCAATTCATCGAGGGTGGCATTGGCTTGCTCAGTTTGCTCGGTGTTCGAGCCTACCGAGATGGTGGTGGGTAACGTGTCGGGCAGTTGAGCCGTGCCCGAACTATCGCGGCGCTCGCCATCGGTGAAAAGGACAATTTCACTCTCTTCCCACCCCACGGCAACGTGGTGCCATTCGCCGGCCAGCCAGTGATCGATGTTGTAGCCAACACCTGTCTCCTGGTTATTATTCCAGACCATGAAACGCAGATTGTTGGCGCCATCCTTCATGATCCGCAGGCGGTTGTACCACTCACCGCTCCCGGCCTCGAAAAAGGTATACGCTTGTCCATCATTGCCATGCCAGTTGGGCTGTATCCAAAACTCGATCGCACCACGCTCGAGATTGAGATTATTGGCTGTGGGATAGGTCAACGTGTCGGTCGCATCCATGACAACGCCATCTGCATACTGGCCGGATGTTGTGAACGTTGTGCCACTCGCAACGCCCGCTTCACCCTGGGCGCCGGCATAATCCCCGTCAAAATGCAACAACAACAAAGTTTGATCATCCGGGGTGTAGGGACCGGTGATCGTGTAAGTATAAAAATGGGGAGCCATGACCGGCGCGACCTGAGTGCTGTGCGCGGTTGCCGCCGCTTGGACGGAAGGGAGGGGGACAACGCCGGGCAATGTGAGTAAGAGCCAGACCCCAGCAAGTGTCATGAAGGAAATCAGGCAGGTTGGGATGAAAGAGTGTTTCACAGATGTATCCTTCCGGTCAAGATGTAAGGTCGCCCCAAGGCTGTTAGCGGCAGTGGAGGTGAGTTGTGTTGTCGGAGATGATCGGGATGCACTGGGCGTAATCTGTTTTATAGTTTTGTCCGAAGAGGGAAATATCGGGCGGGCGCCTAATTATACACACCTGATTATAGATTATAAAGGAAGCAAGTCAATTTTTCTGTAGTGCTTTGGTCGTATGTACTGGGTTGGTAGGGCGTTGCGCTTCCGTTTCAACCAGGCAATTTCTTGATCCGGCCGGAATAGGACCTAAGCCTGAACTTGGCGTGCGGGGTATTCAAGTGGTTGAGGAGAAATGGACCAGAAGCAGTAAGC
>JAUQXC010000686.1 GCA_030834825.1 Thermoflexales bacterium | reverse complement strand
TGGCACTGTTGATCGACCGCGTCGTTGTCACGAATGACCAAGTTGAGATCCGATATGTGATCCCGACCAGCAAGGCCGGCGAACAGTCCCGGTTTTGTCATTTGCATATAGACTATTTCCGCTTGCCAACGATAGCCATAGTACTTCAAGAGGGTTCGGACACTCAAGGTCGTATCCGAACACAAGAAGTAAGCGGGATGCGTATCCCGCCAGGCCCGTTTGGAAATGATCGCTACCACCGGTTCGGGGTAGTGGCGCAACCGACCGACCACGCGGCGCGTGGCGTATGTGCGGGAGCGCGTGGCCGAACGCACGACGACGGGCGTGATGCGTTGTTGACCAAGATGGGTCCACCATTGGCAGAGCGGGCGGTTGCGAACAACCCGGTTGGATTTGGTGGCACAGATCCAGTGCCAGCCGTGTGATTGAATGAAGCGTTCGAGATGTCGACCATCGTACCAACTGTCGAACAGCACATAGACCCGACAGGCCGTCGGTAGGTGCGGCGCAATATCGGCCAGCATCTCCGCGCCTAACTCGACCAAACTGTGGTAAGTCAGGAGCGGTTGACCCGCGGCGCGCCGGGGGCGATTGAGGCGCTGCACTTGTTTGCGACTGAGATACAAGCGCCAGGCCAGGGCGAGCTGAACGCGGCCCAGTTGCAGATGGACCGTCACATAGCGCGACGCATTGGTGTACTGCTTTTTCTGCTGGCGTTGTTCCACATGGTCGTGATGAAAGGTGACCGCCTCCAAGGCCGTCGTCGCCACATCCTTGGGCGCTAAGGCATCGTCGACACTGAGGAAGAGCAAGCGCCAGCCCGTGACCTGTGGGATGCGGACCACCGCCTGCAAGAGAAAGTGCATCAGCGCTTGTTGCACCTGCGCGGCTGACCACGAACTGCACCGAAAGAAATCGGCGCAGGCAAACTGATCGGCATGTGGCACCCGCAGCACCCGCGTCAAGGCCGCCAGGGTGCGGTGTTTCAGGCGCGTGCAGGCTAACAGTGCGGCCACCACGTTCAACGCATGGCGTTGTTGTGGCCCAGTTAATTCGACGAGCAGTGGTAACAAGAAGTTGCATAAAGATTCCGAGTGCGCGACAATCCAGACTGGCATGGGACTTTCTCCAAAGTGTTGTGGCGGCAACCCACACTTTACGAGAAGTTCCATGCCAAATCAAGTTAGGTTATTTTTGCCAAAGTCCAGCAATTAACAATGATCAATGGGGGATTGTAGTCGTGAGGGCAAGAAGCGAGCGCTGGATTGTTGGGCAATCGTAGATCAAACGTGGAGGTTGTGACGAGCAGGGGCGTGATACTCGCGTACAATGGCAATAGAATAGCGTTTCTTTTGGAGTGTCATATGCGGCGAAAGTTCCTTGCAATCCTGTTGCTGGTGCTGTCATTCAGTGCTGCGTGTAACTCGAATCCTGTCAGGCCCGCCGTGTCAACACTCGGTTCGCCTGTTTCGCCGATAGTCACTTTCTCTGCAACCGCCACACTCATGGCTTCACTGACGTCGACATCAACGCCTACGATTGCGCCGACACCCTTGCCAACTGCCACACCCACCCCGGAGGACATTGTGCCGCCGCCGGGGTTGATCTACAAGACGAATAATGGGCTTTGGCGGGTCGATAGTGATGGAAAATCTGCACAGCTGTCTAAGCAGTTTTTTGATTACATTTCTCCTGAGGGGACCAGTGCCATAGATCTAAAAGGCAGCCCCTTCTTGGAAGAAATGTGGTTAACCGATCTGGTTACAGGACAACAGCATAACTTGACCGAGAAACTTGGTCGCTCAATAACTTGTGCTGTTTGGTGGCCTGAGCGATTTGGCTCGATTTTATTTGGGTCATGGCCGCTCCAAGACGGAGGGCGTAACTCGGGCTTTTTGTCGATAATTCAAGCGGATAGGAGCGGATACGAAATTCTTGATGAAGAAAAACGTTTGAAGGCTTGCCTGCCCCGTCTCCGAACGTTAGAACCATCGCCTATTCTTCGGGTTCAACGGGAATGATGTACCGTTGGGATGAGAGTCCCTTGCCTTTTGATCCAGAATCCTTTGGACTCTCGGTTGATTACCTTAAGAGCCCTGCTTGGAGTCCCAGTGGGCAAAAGATAGCTTGGGCCGCTGTCGCAAGCGGTCAATTTGGGTTCGGGGTCTTTGATCTTGCCAAGCATACGGCTGAGTTGATTCATCTGTACCCGCCGACAAGTGAAGGGACTCCAGCTCCAATCTGGAGTCCCGATGGGCAATGGCTGACACTACTGATCAACAATGGTGACACCATGAAACAGGAACTGTGGGTCGTGCCGGTCAACACACCGCAGGAAGAACATCTCCTGCGATATGATCTGTATCCGGTATATCCAGTATGGAGTCCTGACAGTCGTTGGCTCGTGTTGAGAAACATGCTGTTTGAAGTCAGCGTGTGGCAGGCCCAACCACTTGCCTTGCCGCAAGATGCCGAAGTCGTCGCCTGGCTCAACCCCACCTCACAATAGCCAATTCAATAGCGCAATACGCACCACGTTGCGGTATAATGCACGCCAGCCAGCGCGCCGATCAAAGCGATGGCCGCACACCCACCGTGGAGGACAGCATGCGCCAGGAAGTGTTGACGTGGATGGACGTGGATAAGCTCGTCGACGAGCTGCTGCCGCAGATACGCGGCTCATTTGATTCGATGTTGATGATCACACGCGGCGGCCTGGTGCCGGGCGGCATTCTGGCCGAAGCCCTGGATATCCGGCACGTGCTGACCG
>JAUQXC010000685.1 GCA_030834825.1 Thermoflexales bacterium | reverse complement strand
TTCAGCGCGATCGTGATCGGCGCCCTTTTGTTTGCGATCGGAGAAGGACAGAATACGATCGTGAGCGGCCTGCTGTCGGGCAGTGGGTTGACGCTGTTGATGGTGGGACTGCTTGTGATCGTGGCGGCTGCGTACACTCGCCGCCTCGCTCCCGATCACTCTTTCGCGCCCCAGTCGATTACCAGTCCGCGGATGTGGTTTGTGCTGTTGTGGGGCGCAGGCCTGGCTGTGGCCGTATTTCTGCTGTCCGCTGAACCGACGGCCATCGTCGAGCAGCTGCTGATGCTGACGCTGGCTTCGTTGTTGATGCTGGCCGGCAGTGTCTGGATTTTGCGCTGGCTCGGCGGGCAACGTCTTAAATTATGGCCGGCCAGTCCGGAAATCCTGCTGAAGTGGGTGCCGACGTGGACGGTGATCTGGGCCGGGGTGTGGGGCGTGCTCAGCACCTTCCTGGCGATTGTAATTGAGGCGGCGCCCGTGCTGGCGTTGGCCGTGCTGTCCGGGACGGCTTTTGACGAAGTGCCACAGACACGCCTGAGCTCATATGAAGGCATCGAGCGGGCAGTCAGTAATCCCGTACTGCTCATCACGATTTTCGTGGGCGCTGTGTTTGGTGCGCCGTTGATCGAAGAGGCCGTCAAGGCCGTAGGCCTGCGTGGCTTACGGCGCTGGATCCAGCGACCGGCGGATGGTTGGTTGTTAGGTTTTGCAGTGGGTCTGGGTTTTGGCTTGCTGGAAGGCGTCTTCAATCTGGATACGGCGATGAACTGGTTCATGGGCGGCTGGTTGCGGTTAGCCGCCTTGCTGCTGCACGGTCTAGCGGCCAGTCTGACGGGCCTGGGCTATGCACGTTATTTACAAACGCAGCAGCGCGGCGAATTGTGGCGTGGCTATTGGCGCGCGGTGATCATACACGGCCTGTGGAATGCCAGCGCTCTGACGATTGCTTTCATGGCGATCACGCTGGGTCTGGGCACACTCACCCTGAATCCATTGGTGGTTTGCCTGGCCGGTCCGTTGATCATTGGCCTGGCGATCTTCATGGTTCTGCTCATCCGGCGCGTCGCCAAGGCCGGCGTACAGAGCAGTATCCAGGAAGACTATCAGCAGGCCGGTCTGCCGTTGCCCGGTGGTTGGTCGCCCATGCCGTTTAATCTGGGCTGGCGGCTGGTCGGGCGGCAGCCGATCTTTGTGCCGGCGACGATGATTACACCGCCCGCCGCGCCGCGCAACGTTTCTGCGCCGTCCCCGATCGCTGATTCATACACCCGGCGCGTCGAAGATGATTTGAAGTCAGAGTAAAAAAACCGCCCGATGGTTCAAAACCATCGGGCGGTTGTCAGCTACCAGCCAAACCGTTCTTCTTTCCAGACGTTGGCCGTCATGGAGTAGCCGGCCTGTTCCCAGAAGCCGGGCCGATCGGCTGCCATAAATTCCAGGCCGCGCAGCCACTTGCCACCCTTCCAGAGGTAGCGGTCATCCTCCGAGTGTTGTGCGGCGATGGCGCCGGCCACACCGCGCAGCGGATAACCATGATCGGGATCGAGCGGCTGGCCGTCGAAATGCGTAGCCATGAGAAACACATCGCTCAATGCCACTTCCAGCGGGACGTTGACCGTGAAACCGTACTCGCAGTGCTGCATCACGAACTTCGCTTCAGGCTTGAGTTGAATGAAGCCCTGATCGATCAAGTCTTTCAGATGCACCCCTTCCCACACGGTATCAAATTTGCTCCAGCGTGTGACGCAGTGTAGGTCTAGCTTCAGCTGCCGGCGCGGCAGGCGATTGAATTCATCCCACGTCCAGCGTTTCTCTTCTTCCACCAACCCGAAGACGCGAAAGTCCCAGGTGGCAGGATTGAATGGCGGCACAGGGCCGTAATGCAGCACCGGGAATTTCTGAGTCAAGGCCTGTCCCGGTGGCAGACGTCCCACGCTCTTTATTTGTTCTTCCTGCTCTTTGCGGTTACCCAATAGATTGACCATACTTTACCTCCGTACTGAGACACGAGAGGAGCGAGACCGCAGATGCCGCCTTGTTGGCGGCGCAGCTCGCCCCTGTTTGATTCTGGAAAAATTATACCATGCGGTTCTTACGAATTGATGACGACCCGTCGCCGATGAACGATCTGCCCGCGACGGTGGGCGGAGTGGAATCAGCAGCTGTGGAAGATCATTCGTGCCTGGAACCATTCGGCATGAAGGTGCCTTGCAACTTGGCGCCGGTCAAATCGGCTTGATCGAGAGTGGCGCCGTTGAGCTTGGCTTCGCGCAAGTTGCTGCGGCCCAGATCGGCCAGCGTGAAGTTGGCGCGGCGAGCATCGGCAAAGGTGAGGTTGGCTTCACAGATTAGCGCGGCGGTGAGGTTGGCCTGCGCCAGATGTGCGAAAGTCAGGTTGGCGCCGGTAAGATCCGCGCCGGTGAGGTTGGCCTGATACAGATCAGCTTTGCGCAAATCGCACAGCGAGAGATCGGCTTCCACCAGATCTGCACCACTGAGGTTGGCTTCGTGCAGATCGGTGGCATGCAGCTTGGCCTGGCGCAGCCGTGCGTTATGTAGATCCAGCCCCGATAGATCCAGCCCGGCCAAATCGGCGCCTTTCAGGTAGAGATCGAGCGCGCCGCGGGCCTGCCGATCGGCGATCAAGCGCTCCACATCTTCGCGGGTTAGTTGAGTCATGGCGTTACTTGCTGTCAGCCGTGAAAATGGGCAGATGCCCCAGGGCAATAATATCTTTCCACTTGGCCCGTTCGCCTTCGGTGAAGACGGCGGTGGTGGCGCTGATCGTGCCGCCGGCCTTCTCGATGATCAGGCGCATGCCTTGCAGGGTGCTGCCCGTGCTGATCACGTCGTCGACGACGACCACTTTCTTGCCACGGATCAAGGCGATGTCCTTTTCGTCGAGATACAAGGTCTGCGGCTGGCCGGTGGTGATGGACAGTGTCTCGGCGCTGATGGTCTCGCCCATGTACGGCTTATAGCTCTTGCGCAGCACGACATAGGGCAGACTGCTCTCGACGGACAGCGCGTGCGCCAGTGGAATGCTCTTGGCCTCGGCGGTGATCAAGACTTGCGCGTCCTTGGGCAGGCGCTTGGCCAGCGCTTTGGCTGACGCTTCAATCACTTCCGTGTCGCCTAGCATGTTGAAGATGGCGATCTTCACGCCGGGCGCGACTTGAAACAACGGCAGATGCCGGGTCAGTCCGGCAAACTTCATCGTATGCGTTTCACGTTGAGTCATGATGATCTCCAGGAAATAACCAGCTGCGCTACGATTCTAGCACACTTGCGTTATTTGTGAAGGATCAAGCCACGACCAATTGCACCTGTAGCGCGTCCAGTACGTGTTGAATGGGGTTCAACAGGGTGGTGGTGGCGGAACCGGCAAAGAGCAGGCCGACTACACGCCGATTCATGTCCAGCACGGCCGAACCGGAATCGCCGCTCTGGCTCATCGCGCCGGCCATCAACTGATTGCGAAACGTCGCGATCTGGCCGGCGTAATCGACCGAGACGGTGACATCCAGCTGCGTGATCTGTCCCGTGGTGTAGCCGGTGGTGCGCCCCATCTTTTGCAGCGCGGTGCCCAATGTTGCTGCGCCTACTCCCAGCGGCACGCCGATGTTGAGAATATCCGGTGTTACCAGCTCGGGCGACAAAGGTTTGGCCAGGGCACAGTCCACGGTATTGTTGCCAGGCTCGTTGATCTGAATCTTAGGCGTCGGCTGGGGTTGAAAATATTTCAGGACTGCGGCCAGGGGCGAGCAGCCGCTGGGGGGGGGCGTAGGCGGTGTATTGCCGGAAAACCCGATTGGGATGAAGCGATCCAGCGTGGCGATTTGATCGGCGCTGGTGCCGCCGTCATATTGGCCGGGCTGCCAGATGGGATCACCCGCTTGCGCCACGTTAGAGTTGGCCAACACGTGGTTGTTGCTGAGGAGGTAGACCTGATCGCCGCGTTTGACCAGACATCCCAGGGTGCCGGCCGTGATCAACTGATGCCCCAGGCTGCCGCCGGGACGCGCCGGGCGCAGACGCTGCTTGGGATCCTGAAACGCCACGATCGGTCCGGTCTCGATGACGTCGGTCTCTATGCCATCCACCGTCCTGGGGACCAGTGCTGCCTGGGCTAACTGCGCCCGTGGCAGCTTCTCGGTCACGGATACGACAATGACCACTTCTTTGGTCGGCATGCCCCCGGCCATTTTGTATCCGATCCCGGTGGCGACGACGTTGTCCTTGTTCATGATCTGCGCTTCATACAGCCGCTTCACTTCCTGCACGGCGAGTAGCGCTCGGTTCAAGGTGTTCACGGTAGTCTCCTGGTGATGAAGTAACGAGCGACGCGATCGGCTTTGATCGTTTCAGCAAATGGCGTGCCGTCAAATAGGTAATGTATTTGCGGGTGATGGGTGAAAGAGGGCGCCGGTCTATCCGGCGCGAATCACGCCGGTTTCGACGACATCGACCGGCACACCTTCTAACATCGCAGGCAATGCTTCGCCACGTTTTAACGCTGCCGCAGGAACCTTGTGCGTCACCGAGACGACAATGCTCACTTCCGAGGTGGGACGCCCGCCGTGTGTGCGCAGACCCACCCCTACCGCCACAACATTCGGCTTACGCAGCAATTCGGTTTCGTAACGGCGTTTAACTTCCAGGGCATGTTGAACCGCTTGCTCCGACATGCTCACCTCCGGTGGAGATCAGGTTACGAGGTTGTCTTTGAGTTTTTCCTTGGTAGATTTTCGGCGGCGTGGATTCAGCGCGTTCCACGCCCGGCGAATGGTGCGCCGGCTAATACTGGCGCCGGTCTCTTTCTCGACCTGCTCATGCAGCATGGCCACGGTCCATTCTTCCGCTTCGTAGCCGTAGTGGCGCGGCTTGCGCCGCAGCAG
>JAUQXC010000684.1 GCA_030834825.1 Thermoflexales bacterium | reverse complement strand
AATCCAGCAGCACCAGGTCAGGCTTCACGCGACGAATGGCCTCCAGCCCTTCCAGGCCGCCAGTCGCGCCGGTGAGATCAAAGCCCTTGCGACCCAGGATCAAACGAATCAAGTCGATGATTTCGGGTTCGTCTTCGACACAGACGACTTTCTTCTTGTTTTCGGCCATGAGCGGGTTCTCCTGTGGCGTGCTGTTGGGGTGAGTTTACCTCAATACCGCCCGGTTCGTCAATTGGACTCTAGTCTGGTGCGAGAAGTCACTTCAAATTATAGCACGATTTCCACCAGCGCAACTAATCCTTGAGTGCAGCGCTTCTGGGGTAAGCCATTTGCTGCCTGCGAGGCCCGGGTCTTTGCGGGCGGTGCGTCGCTTGCAGAATGCCCGCCTGGACGGGGGCTGCCGGCGCAGGCGGCCGGTCACGCCGTTCAGCGCTGCCCGCAGAAATCGCACACGGTGTTGTACAACACCTGTACGCCAAAGGCAAAGGCCTCAAGGCCGACCCGCTCGTCGTGACCGTGCACCAGCCCATCGAAGGGCGTGTCCGGCTGCAACTTGAGCGGCGCAAAGCCATAACACTGTGTGCCAAGTTTGGCGAAGAGTTTAGCGTCGGTCGCGCCGGCCATCATGTAGGGAACCGCGATCGCGCCGGGGTCCGATCGGGCGATCTGCTGTTCGATCAATTTGAATAGCGGCGTCTCGCTCGAGACTTCCAGCGGCGGTGAGGTGTGTTCGATCGTGATCTCGATCCCCTCACCCAAACGCGGTCGCACCTCGGCCAGGAAAGATTCGACATTGAAGCCGGGTAGCATGCGTCCATCCAGAATCGCTTCTGCTTCCGAGGGGATGACGTTCGCTTTGTAACCGGCGCGCAGTTGATTGGGCGAGACGGTGTTGTGAAAGATTGCGTGCAGGGCATCGGCCAAAGACCGATCGGGTAGGGCTTTCAATGCCGCATCGTGCAGTAGGGGGTTAAGCACGGCGGAAAATAGCAGCCCAGTCGCACCCCCCACCGATCGAGCCAGACGCTGCACGTAGGTTGAGGCGGTGGCGGTGAGATGGAGCGGCAGCGCGTGCGACATCACGCGATCGATCGCGTGCACCAGATGCAGCACGGCATGATCAGCGTGCGGCACCGAACCGTGGCCGGGTTTGCCGCGCGCGCGAATTTTCAACCAACAGGTGCCTTTCTCAGCAGTCATGACAGGGTAGAACTTCTTCCCTTCCAGGTAGAGCGTATGGCCGCCCATTTCGCTGAGACCGTACTCGGCGCGCACCAGATCGGGGTGGTGTGTCACCAACCAGTCGGCCCCCACGTCGCTGTCGATCTCTTCATCGGCGGTGGCGGCAAAGATCACGTCGCGATGCAGCGTTACGTTGTGGCGCTTGAGCAGCAACATGATCATCAACTGCATGGCGGCGACGTTCTTCATGTCCAGCGCGCCGCGCCCCCACACAAAGCCGTCGGCGATCTCGCCTGCAAAAGGCGGATGAGTCCAGTGCTCAGGTTCAGCCGGAACAACATCGAGGTGCGTGTAGAGCAGCAACGGCGGGAGCGATCCATCACCCTTCAAACGTGTCACCAGGTTACCGCGCTGCGGGGCCGCCTCCAACATGATCGGATCGTAACCCTCCGTACGCAGCACGCCCGCCAGATATTCGGCGGCAGCGAGCTCGTTGCCCGGCGGATTGGTCGTGTCGATGCGGAGCATGTCTCGAAGATAACGCACGGCCTCGTCGGTGATGGCTTGCCAGTTGAATGGAGTGGACATGGGAAAAGTATACCAGAAGTAAAACGTGATGCGTAATGCGTGATGAGTGCGGAGTAATGAGTAACTCCCTTCTCCCACCGTCATTGAGTCGGCATGACGTGGCCAGCACATTGTCTTGATAGTCCTGAGTCACAAGTGGTGCCCGCAACGTGGGAGGTGAGTAAGTCCTCGACTGTCATCCCTGCATCGCAGACCGCTTAAGCCTTTCTTCACGCATTAGGCATTACGCATTATAATGCTGCGCATGACCGATCGATTGATTCAACCCAACGACACCGCTTTATTCATGAGCCGCGATCACAAGCGTTATCTCATCCGCCTGCTGGTTGACGGAGAACTGCACACCCATCGTGGCATTATCAAGCACAACGACTGCATCGGCGGCGTGTGGGGGCGCGAGATGAAGACCCATCTGGGCTATCCATTCCTGCTGCTCGATCCCTCCACCGCCGATCTGATCCAAGACATCAAGCGCACCACGCAGATCATCTTTCCCAAAGATGTCGGCTACATTCTATTGAAATTATCCATTCATCCGGGCGTGACCGTGCTGGAAGCCGGAACC
>JAUQXC010000683.1 GCA_030834825.1 Thermoflexales bacterium | reverse complement strand
GTGGGCTTCAGGAAGTCATGCAGCGCGATCGGGATGGCGCGCAAAGCCGCTTCATCCCAGCGTAAGTCTTTCAGAGTCGGGCGGCGCACGGTGCCGCTGGCCTTGTGATACACGATCGGAACGGGGTAAGCCTCAGCGTTGATCACTTCCCAACCAAGTTGTTCAACTGCATCCAGGTCGTCGAAGGGCACATAGGTGATCTCATTGAACATCACTGAGTGCGTGCCCTTGTCGGGCAGTGCTTCCATCGGATCGTCCACGGCAGGCAGGCGTTTGATGAGAGAGCTAGGAGATTTGGGCATGTCGATCCTGTTATCCTCCTGGTTCAGGGTCTGGCTTGATTTGCTGATTGCCTGGTTAGCGGATGCGCCCAAGCGATTTGGCGTCAGTCCTCGAACTTAAGGCCTGCTTGCCGTGCGCGCACGGCAAGCAGCACTTTCTCATAAGCGTCCGGCAATTGGATTTGCTCGTTCGTGAGATGCTCCAAATCGTGTTCCAAAATATTCAGACAGCACTTCAGCGAGGCTTGCACGGCTGCCAGATCATTTTGGGGTAACGTGCGACTCAACTGCGCTTGTAGAGCAGGATTGGCTTTGGCGTGGAAGAACTGCCAGGGCCGCTGGCCGCTGTGAGTTAGAGTATACAACATCATTAGCAACGTGCGCAGACGATGCAGTGCTTCGACGGCATCCCACAGGTTGCGGCGCTGCAAGGTGATGTCGGCGACGGCGGCATACCGTACACATTCGCTTAACACTTCCTCGACAGAGGTGCGCGGCCGCCGATTGGCGGAGCCGGCAGCGGCAACCGCCGCGTGATCGATGCGGCCGGTCAGGATTTGCAGACTCTCCACGATGTTAGGGTGGGTGGCCGTCAATGGATGATAGCGCACCGACAGTTGCAGCAAGGATTCAAACACGACGTCACACGCGTCTGTCTCATCCGGGACAAGCACGGCGAGGCGTTCGCCGAGCGGTTCGAGGGCAAGACACAGGCCGGTTGTCTCTTCAGTGGCATTGAGGCTGACCCCAGCGGCGATCACCACATCGAGGTCGATATCCGAATACTCATCCCAGTTGCCGCGCCCTAACGATCCAAACACGGTCACGGCGAGGATACGCGGATCGTTTTCGTAATGGCCGACGATAGCGCGCAAGACGGCTTGATGCTGTGGTGTTCCAGGATAATGATTTAGCATGTTGGGTTTACATTCCGTACGAATAGAGTACCAGTTCCACCCACGCCGCCGTCGAGATAAACTCATGGCCCCAGGTCAACCACTCCTCTGGCACGGCCTGGCGGATGTTCTCAACACTTTTGTTAGCCCGTCTCTGTTTACAAATCCAATCTGTCGTCTCGCCCAGCATGCGATGATACGCCTTCAACCCGGTCAGGTCCGAGACCGGTCCGTGGCCGGGGATAATCTGTGCGGTGGCGGGCAACAACTCGATCAGCTTGGCCACATTCTGCTTGAGACCCTCCACTGAACCCCCATTCTCCACATCGACAAATGGAAACATCCCCGGCCAGAAAATATCGCCCACATGTACGACGTTTGCCGTGCTAAACCAGACGATGACATCGCTGTCCGAATGTCCCTGCGGAAAGTGAATGAGCCGGATTTCTTCCCCGTTCAAGTGGAGCGTCAGCGCCTGATCAAATACAATCCGAGGCCAGGCAACCGGGGGTTGAGCCGGAATGACTGTTTTGATCCCGACCGTAATCGATTGGTCGGCCATCAACCGCTTCCGCACATTGGTGTGAGCGATGATGGGCATCTGCTCTCCCAACAGCGCATTACCGGCGACATGATCGCCGTGGGCATGCGTATTCACCAGGAATTTCAAGGGGCCAGGCGCTAAACTTTCTACACCCGCTTGAACCCGCGCCACTTCGGCGGCTTGAGGAATATCGACCCATACCGCGCCGTCCTGGCCGGCGCAGAGCCCAACGTTGCCGCCCTCGGCGGGTAAAAGATAGACCGTGCCTGAAAGCAGCTGGGGTCGTAACGAGATTTCAGGAGTTGTCATCGAAACATGCCTCTCGAAAATTTTTCTACTCCAATCCGTGCCCCATGATCTACCGCTATCTCAAGCTGGCCGATGCAATCGCCGGGCGACGGCAGGATCTTCATTGATTCCAACGACCTGCGGGTGCGGATTAGATCAACTTGTCTATTCTTCACTGCACTGATCAAAGCCTCGATATCGCCTTCAGTTCGGATACCCTCTTCGTCATGAGCATACCTGGCCCTGCCTTGCACGGAATACTCGACGAGCCTTGTTCCATCATGCGAATAGGCAGACATTATCTGTCAGCGCAGATAATAGCACACCTCCACCACCCAAACAAAAAACCCAACGAGTGTTCTCACACCCGCCGGGTTTCCTGACAACTAACGACTCCTCTTCCCGATCGAATCTCCACGAAACGAGCACAGGCTTATGCCAACGCGGGGCCACTTGCTGGACGAAGGCCTGTGCTCGATGCCCGTGGAATTCCGAGGGGCTGGACGGGCTACATGCCTTTCACGGCGGTCGCGAGCAGCATCAGAGCTAGGCCGATCAGGACTAGCCAGAAAGCCAAACCGGAGATTACCGGGATCGTCACGAGAAATCCCAGCAGTCCGGCGATACCGAGAACCAGCGCAATCACCCAAACGACCATCGTCGGTGCAGATAGCTTCATGGTTTTCTCCTTAATGATTGGTAAGATTTGCAGTACAATCCCGTATCTCTCGCGGCCCCATATCAAATGCGCATGCTCGAGAGACAGATGCTTTTGCCTACGGATAAAACCCGCTTCTCCCATCAGCTTAGCTCTGGACATGAGTATAGAACAACTCCCCCTCTACGTCAAAGTTGCTGCCCAATCAAAAAGCCCGGCGAGTGCTTTCACACCTGCCGGACCTCATCTACTGATAACTAGCCACTGACAACTGATAACTAACCACTAACTACTGACGACTCTCTACTCTTCCACCGCATACAACCGCTTCGCATTCTTATACGTCGGAATCCCTTGCATGGACGACCAGCGCGTCTCGCGGCCGCTCATGCGCCACTCGCTGATGAACTGGCCCTGCTTGTCCTGGTATTGAAAGTGCGGCTTCATGCCCAGCACGCGCGTGAAGCCTTTCAACAGCCATTCGTCCTCTTTAGCGGCGCGCAGGATCGCATACTGGCGCGGCTCAAATTCCAACTCGAACTTCTCGCCGTTGTACAGTCCGCTGGCCAGGTAGGGCACTTCATTCTTCACCAAACGGAGCCACACATTATAGTAGCCCCAGGCCCACAAATCGTTCCGCAGCTTCTCGATGGAAGCGCCGGGGCTGAGCCGCCGTTCTGCATAGAACCAGTTCGTTGCGGTGTCGATCATGTTTCCTCCCACGGGTAGGTTAGCCGTTTCGCTCGTCCGGTATTATACTCAGGTTCATGATACCCGCCAAGATAGATCTTGATCTGCTCGCCAGTGGCGCGCGTGAACTCGCTCTCGACCTCTCGCCCACCCAACTCCAACAATTTTCACGCTATGCCGAGTTGCTGATCGACTGGAACCTGCGCTTCAATCTTACCTCGATCGTCGATCCGCGCGACATCGTGATCAAGCACTTTCTCGATAGCCTCTCGGTCAGCCGAGCGATCCCGTCCAGTTCACGCAAGTTGATCGACGTGGGCGCGGGCGCAGGGCTGCCCAGCATTCCGATCAAGCTAGCGCGCCCCGACCTCTCCCTCACGCTGCTGGAAGCCACGCGCAAGAAATGCGATTTCCTGAAAGCGGTGATCGCCGAGCTGCAACTGACTGAGGTCCAGGTGATCAACACGCGGGCTGAGGAAGGTGGGCGGCTGGCCGAACACCGCGAGCAGTACGATATTGCCCTCGCACGGGCGGTGGCCGAAATGCCGACGCTGATCGAATATTTATTACCCTTCGTGCGCGTGGGCGGCCTGGCCCTGGCCCAAAAATCCAAAGAAGTGTTGAACGATGCGCAGCGCGCCGAGCGGGCCTTGACCACGTTGGGAGGAAGATTGAGCGACATCGTCTCGGTCAGCGTGCCTGAGTTGAATGAAGTGCGTTATCTCGTCGTCGTCGAGAAGATCGCTCAGACGCCGGAAAAATATCCGCGGCGGACCGGTGTGCCGAGCAAAAAACCGTTACTTTGACCAGGTAAAAAGTTGGCAAGGTGATCCGCTGAATAAGGTCAGCTTGCCAACTGGTCACCCAATCACTCGGGGTATGTCACGAAAGGAACAACATGTCACGCTTCACGAAGCTCGGTTTAGGGTTAGGTTTGGGCCTGCCGCTGGGTTGGGTTACGGCCCAAATGGCGTGGCTGGCCGCCCGCCTGACACAGATCTATCCGGCCGCCTCGCTGGCGCAGCATACCAATCGAGCTGCGCCGGGGTCTCGCCAGCTGGCTGATCGGGAAACAGACCAGTACGTCATGCGTCACACCGTCGAAGACGGCATCGAACGTATCGTGTACATGCCGAAACAGCGCCAGCATGTGACACCGATCTTGATGCAGCATGGTATGTTTCATAGCGCGTGGACCTGGCAGTGGTGGCAGGCGTTGTTTGCCGAATGGGGTTGGGAAAGTGTGGCCATCAGCTTGCCCGGCCACGGTGGCTCACCGACACAACGCCCAATCGAGCTGTGCACGCTCGATTACTATCTGGGCTTCCTCAAGGCCGAGGTCGATCGGTTGGAGCAGCCGCCGGTGTTGATGAGTCACAGTATGGGTGGAGCATTGACACAGTGGTATCTCAAGTATTGTGGCGATTTACCGGCGGCGGTGCTGGTCGCGCCCTGGCCGTCGCACAGCGTTTTGTTGGATGGCATGCCCCTTGTCATGCGACTTGATCCGCTGCTGTTAGGGTTGGTCTCGCTGGCCTGGAGTTCCACGCCCTGGATCCGCACTCCGCAGCACGCGGCGCGCCTGTTCATTTCTCCGAACGCGCTGGTCACCCCCGAAGAG
Source organism: Thermoflexales bacterium (assembly GCA_030834825.1). Classification (GTDB taxonomy): domain Bacteria; phylum Chloroflexota; class Anaerolineae; order Fen-1058; family Fen-1058; genus Fen-1058. The sequence goes on along the minus strand of JAUQXC010000683.1, from coordinate 4,431 downwards.
CTGCACGATCATTTGGGACCGGAATCCAGCCTGGTGGTCTTTCAACACAACCCGCCCTTGTGGACCCCGCCGGATGATGTGCGCACCCCCATGTTATGGGCCTCAGGCGAAAAGGATGCGGTGCTCAGCGTGTCCCAAGCGACGCGCTCGGCAGCATTCTATCAGGCCCAGCACTTCATCGCGCCGGAAGCGGGCCACAATCTGATGATGGATGTGGGCTATTGGGAAACGGCACGCTCGATCGTGGAATGGCTGGAACCGCTGGAACTGCCTTAAGACTGATAAGGTGACAGGGTGATCGGTGCTGTGTGATCTCAACGAGGTGAAGAATGTCTAAGCCAGAGTGGATTCTGCGCAACTATCGAGCAGACTCCGATGCCGACTTATTCCGCTTGCTGAAGTTGTATAACGAAATCGAAGCCCACGATCGCGATCCCAATCCATCCACAGAAGCCGATCTGCGCGCCCAGTTGAAATGGCAGGGCCACGATCCGGCATGCGATCGCTGGGTCATTGAATCCCCGCACGACCCCGATCAATTGATCGGTTATGGTCGCGTCTTCGCACAGTCTTCGGAACGGACCGTGGTCTGGATTCTGGTTCATCCCGCTTGGCGACGGCAGAAGATTGGTACCTTGCTTTTGCAACGTGCACTGGAGCGGGCACACGAACAAGGCGCCGCGCACATGACTTCCACTGCCACCGTGGAAGACGTCAGCGCGACGGCTTTCTTAACCCGTAATCACTTCAGCGCGGCGGGAGATAACTGGTCACTACTCGCCTCGCAAGATTTACAGGCCGGGGCACCCTGCTGGCCGACGGGCTATACGGTGCGCACCTATGCCCAGGTGCAGCATTTGCCTACCTTGGTCGAAGTGCTGAATCGTTGTTATAGCGATATGTGGGGACATCGCGAAAACACGCCGGACGCCGTGAACGAGCAATATTTGTCCCAGGCGATGGTCCGCCGCCCTGAATTGTATATACCCGAGGCGATGTTCATCGCGTTTGCGCCCGATGGATCTGTGGCGGGTTTCTGCCGGGCCGAGTTTGAGGCGCAGGGCAACAAGAAACTCAAGGTTGTGGATGGGCCAGGCGTCGTGCCGGAACATCGACCACAGCGCTTGCAACGCCCCTTGGCGCTAGCAGCAGCGCAGTGGCTGAATGCTCGGCAAGCGGGGCCGGTGACGTTGTATGCGTGGGGCGACAACGAGAAAACGATCGAGATTTATCGCGAGCTGGGCTTCGTTCTTCAGGAGCACTGGATCGAATACAAGCGCGATCTCAAGCCGGAGTGAGCAGCACTGAACTGGAGCCGCTGGAACTGCCGTAAAGCTGACAGGGTGAAAAGATGACAAGCTGACAAGCTGATCTGAGCGCAAGCTCACCTCGTCGCCTTGTCATGACTCAATTCTCCCCCGCGTCACCCGCACCAGCTTCGCTTGCGTGCGAAACTCCGCCGTGAACATCTCCGGATCGGTTGCCGTGAGGATGGACTGGTTCGCCTTGTTAATTTGATTCAGTAAGAAGCCGCGCCGGTGCGCGTCCAGTTCGGCCATCACCTCGTCCAGCAGCAGAATGGGCCAGTCATTGATCTGTGCGCGCATCCAATGGACTTCGGCCAACTTAAGCGCCAGCACCGCTGTACGTTGCTGGCCGCGCGAACCAAAGGTCCCCAGATCGATCTCATCCGCGATGAAGCGCAGCTCGTCGCGATGGGGTCCCACCAGCGTGGTACCGCGCGCCAGTTCTTCTTTGCGTCTGGCTTCCAATTGCTTGAGGAAGGATTTCTTCGCTTGTTCGAACGTCGCTTCCGGTGACTGGGTCGGCAGGTCGAGCTTCAGGCTGGGCTGATACACCGGCCCGATCGGCTGATCGGCGTTGAAGGCGGGTTGATAGCGCAGCCGCAGCGTGTGTCGCTCGCGCGTCAGATCGCGGTGGAGCCGATCGGCCAGCTGCGCCAGCTCGGCGATCATGCTCTGGCGGCGCAGCGTGATCGTCGTGCCCGCCGCAGCCAGTTGCTCATCCCAATAGATCAATTGGTCCGGATCGCCACCGGTCTCGGTCAACTGCTTCAACAACGCATTGCGCTGCGATACCACGTCAGTGTATAGATCGAGCGCGCGGGCGTATTCGACGTCGACCTGGGACAGTGCGTTGTCGAGATACCGGCGCCGGTTGGCCGGCCCGCCTCCGACGATCTCCACATCATCCGGCAGGAACATCACCACAGCCACCTGTCCCACCAAATCCGTGACGCGTACTACCGCGCCGTTGACCTTGATCTGCTTGCGGAAACGCCAGCCGTCTTCGGTCTTCGCCGGTTCCAGCAGCAGCACCATCTCGAGGTGCAGCGCGCGTTCGGCGCGCACGACATCGGCCGCCAAACGCGCGTGCGGCGTCAAGCCTTCTTCGCTCGCCAGCCAGTTGATCAGCTGCCGATCGCTGGTGGTATGCGACGATCGCCCGGTCGCCAGCACGTAAATGGCTTCTAGCAGACTGGTCTTGCCTTGCGCGTTATCGCCGTAAAGCAAGATCGCCTGCGAAGGCAGATCGACTTCGAGACGGGAATACAGTCGGAAGTTGGTGAGTGAGAGATGACGCAGATGCATGATAAGTGACAAGTACCGTGTAACGAGTAAGAGCGAAGGGATTGTAGCACAGTTGTGCATCTTATTCGACCACAGCGGTATAATTCTAGCCATACCCGACCTCACAAGGAGCGTGGCTTCATGTTATTCACTCGCAAAGCTCTGACGTTGCTGGTTCTGTTGGCTTTATTCCTTTCGCTCATCCCGCTTAACTTCGCTTACGCCCTTCAGACCACGCCACCCGAAAAAGTCGTCGTCGTTGGCACGCATCAATCGGAGTTGGGGTGCAGCGGTGACTGGCAGCCGGACTGCGATCAGACGGCCCTGGTCTATGATGCAGAAGATGACGTCTGGCAGGGCACGTTCGAGGTTCAACCCCGGAACGACCAAGACGGCAATGGGCCGCGCTACAAAGCTGCGCTCAATGGCAGCTGGGACGAGAACTACGGGCAAAAGGCGGGGCGGGGCGGGGCGGATCTTCCGCTCGTGGTCGATGCGCCCACTCAAGTGAAGTTCTACTACGATCACAAATCGCACTGGGTCGCCGACAACTTTAATTCCCTCATCCTCGTGGCGACCGGCGACTTTCAAAGCGAACTCGGCTGTCAGCAGGATAATGATCCGACGTGTCTGCGCGCGTGGTTGCAAGATCCGGAAGATGACGGCCTCTACACTTTTGCCACCACGCAGATTCCGGCAGGCACCTATCAAGTTTCATTTGCGCTAGGTGAAAACATGCAAGAAAGTTATGGTGCGGACGGCAAGAAAGGCGGTGCTCCCGTTTCCTTCACTGTGAAGCAAGCCGGCGATGAAGTCTACTTTGGTCTGGATCCTGCCACGCCAGCGTTGACCCTCAGCACGGAGGGCGCGCCGCGCGGCAACATTGCCAAGCAACAGGCGATGTGGGTCAACCGCGATACGATCGTGTGGAATACGGTGGGTTCGCCGAAATACACGTACTTCCTGCACTACGATCCGAACGGCGAACTAAAGTCTACACCACCAGGCATCGAAGGCGGGCAAACGATCTCGCTCACCTTCACCAGCGCGGGTCCGGGCGACGAGGTGCTAAGGCAGAATCCTTATTTGGCCGGCTTCTCGGCGTTTAAACTCAGCCCCGACGATCTTTCCAAGATCCCTGAAATTGTGAAGAGCCAGCTCGCCGTCACAGCGCGCGATCAAAATGGCAAGCTGGTCGATGCCAGCGGTGTGCAGACGTGGGGTGTGCTCGACGCTTCCTTCTTCTACGCTGGGCCGCTCGGGGTCACGTGGGACGCCGGTCAACCCACGCTGCGGGTGTGGGCGCCCACGGCGCGATCGGTCCAGCTGCATCTCTACAATGACGCGACCACCACTCAAGAGACGACCTTGCCCATGACGCTCGATCCGCAAGCGGGTGTGTGGAGTGTCGTTGGTGCTGCGAGTTGGGGAAACAAGTTCTACCTCTACGAAGTCGAAGTCTATGTGCCCTCCACCGGCAAGATCGAAAAGAACCTCGTCACCGATCCGTACTCGTTCAGCCTGGCAACCAACAGCCTGCGCAGCCAGATCGTCGATCTTGACGATGCGGCTTTGCAACCCCCCGAATGGCTGAAGCTGACCAAACCCGCTCTTGCTGCGCCGGAAGACGCTGTGATTTATGAGCTACACGTGCGCGACTTCAGCGTGAACGATCAGACCGTGCCCGAAAACGAGCGCGGCACCTTCAAGGCCTTTACCGAACTCAACTCGAACGGGATGAAGCATCTGAAGGGATTGGCCGCTGCCGGTTTGACGCATGTGCATTTGTTACCCGCGTTCGACATCGCGTCGGTGGATGAAGACAAGACCACGTGGAAGT
>JAUQXC010000682.1 GCA_030834825.1 Thermoflexales bacterium | reverse complement strand
CCCAGCGCGCCCGCCGCCATCTGCGCCATGACTGTGAACGTCCCTTGCCCGATCTCTTGTCCGCCGATCCCCACGGTCACGTGGCCGTCTTCGGCCAGTTCCACCCACGCGCTCGATCCGGCATTGGGCGGCATGGCGGGCGCTTTCCACATGATGGCGATGCCCTTGCCGCGTTTCTTGTTGGGAGCCGACGGTGCACGCTTCTTTCCCCACTCGATCGCTTCAGCGGCCTTCTCGATGCACTGCGACAAACCGATCGGATGCATCTTCATTCCGGTGAGGATGATGTCGCCGTCTTTCACGCAGTTGATCTTGCGAAACTCGACCGGATCCATCCCGATCGCGAGTGCCAGTTCGTCGATGCACTGCTCTAGACCGGAGTGCATCTCCGGCATGCCAAAGCCCCGCATCGGCCCGCCGACCGGATGATTGGTGTACACGCAGCGGCTGTCGATCTTGAGGTTGGGTACGAGGTACGGCCCGCTGCCGCTGTAACCTGACGCGCGCGTGATATTGACGCCGTACTCGGTGTACGCGCCCGCGTCCCAGTAGTATTTGTTTTCTACAGCGATGAGCTTGCCGTCTTTGTCGCACCCCATCTTGAAGTGCGCCACGACGCCCTGTCGCACGAACGCGGTGAAGAATTCTTCTTCGCGTGTCAGGCGCAGTTTCACCGGTCGCCCCGGCACCTTCGTCGCAATGGCCACCGTCAGCGCTTCCATGCTGAGGCCCGCTTTGCAGCCAAAGCCGCCGCCCACGTAAGGCGCGATCACTTGCACATCGCTTTGCGAAACGTGCAACGCCTTGGCGATCAGATTGCGCTGCGCGAACGGTGATTGCGACGAACCCCACAGCGTGATCTTGCCTTGCTCGTCCACTTTCGCGACGGCGACATGCGGCTCGATCGGCACGTGCTGTACGTGCGGGATGCGGTACTTCCGTTCCACGATCGACGCACACTGCGCCCACGCGCTGTCGACATCGCCTTTGCGAATCTTGAAGTGATTGGAGACGTTGGTGCCGGGCTGCGGGAAGATGAAGTTCGGCACTTCGTAGGTGCCCAGATCGGGATGCAGCAGCGGCGCTTCGGGGGTCGCGCCAAATTCCGGATCGAGCACCGGCTGCAAGGCCTCGTACTCTACCTCGATCAGTTCGACGGCCTTTTCTGCGATCTCTTCACTGATCGCCGCTACGCCCGCGACCGGATCGCCGACATAGCGCACGCGATCGCGCGCGAAGATATATCGATCGGACAGGTATAAACCCGTCAGCCCCGGAAACTCTTCACCCGTCACGATCGCTTTCACGCCCGGTAATTTCCTGGCCTGCTCCACGTTGATCGCTTTGATCAGCGCATGCGGATGCGGACTGCGCACGATGCGCGCGTACAGCATCCCCGGCCCGAACTGAATGTCGTCGGCGAAGATCGCCGCGCCCGTCACCTTCTCATGTGCATCCACCCGCGGCACACTATCGCCCACGGGGTGCGGAACCTTCTCTTGAATTGCGTCTGTAATCATATCGCCTCCATCTCTTTGGACACGGATGACACGGATTACACAGATTGATTCTTGCAGGTTTATAAAAAAGTCCGTGTTGATCCGTCAAATCCGTGTCCTAATCTCCCGCCGCCATCTTCACCGCGTCGATGATGCGCGTGTACCCGGTGCAGCGGCACAGATTGCCTACTAACGCATCGCGGATCTCGGGCTCGGTCGGTTTGGGCTTTCGATCGAGCAGCGCGCGCGCCGAGATCAGAATCCCCGGCGTACAGAAGCCACACTGCATACCGCCCGCGTCGATCATCGTCTGCTGGATTGGATCGAGTTGATGATCCGTCATCAATCCTTCCACCGTCACGATCTCCGCGCCGTCGCATTCCACGGCCAGCACCATGCAGCTGTTGACCGGCTCGCCGTTCCACAACACCGTGCACGCGCCGCACTCGCCGGCCGCGCAGCCATTCTTGGTGCCCGTCAGCGCCAGCTTCTCGCGCAGCATTGTGAGCATCGTCATATTGGACGGGACATCCACTATTTCTGCTGATCCATTAACGGTAACTGTTATTCTATGAAATGACATATGTCCTCCGTTTATTCGTCACTGCGAGGAGCATCCTGAGCGGAGCAGCACACATGCGGTGCAGTGCTCCTGTCTTTTCGCTGCGGAGCCGAAGGACGCGACGAGGCAATCTCATTCCACCCCAACTGGATTGCTTCGCGCCCGTGGCGCTCGCAATGACGTGTCTTATCGTCCTAATTTCTTCCATACCTCGGTTAAGGCATTCCGCGTCATATTCCGCACCATCAATGAACGATACCGTGCCGAACCTCGTACATCATCGATGGGCTTCACGGAGTTCATCGCCACGTGGGCCGCTTCGTCGATTAGCTCTGGTGTGAGGGGCTTCTCGCTCAAGAGCGTCATGTCGATCAACAACGGCGTCGGCGCGACCGAGGCCAGTACGACGAGAAACCGATAACCCGAAGATGTCCGATCGGGATAGCCGAAGGCTGTCACGCCGACGATTGCCAGATCGCCAATCGCGTTGCGGCCCAGCTTGATGTACTTGCCTTGGGCGCCCTGTGGTGGTCGCGGATACTCGACCGCAGTCACAATATCGCCGGGTTTCAGCACTGTCTTGCCAGGACCTTTGAAGAACGCGCGCAGCGCCTCGACGCGATCACCCTCGACGCCGTGTACGTGTATCTTTGCGTCATAGACTAATCCCGCACCGATGGTGTCGCCTGCCGGGGACGCATTGCAGATGTTGCCCGCAATCGTCGCGCGGGTGCGCAGTTGATAGCTGGCGACGGTATGAGCCGCTTCGGCCAGCAGCGGATAATGTTCCTTCACTTCGGGCGAGGCGATCAAGCGGTTCATGTTGACCGCCGCGCCGACTCGCAAACCGACCGCTGGGATGAACGTCAGATCGTTCATACCGGGCAGGCCCTTCACATCGACCAGATACTTGTCCTGCCACGCGCCATCGCGCATGCGAACAAACGTATCGGTGCCCCCGATGAAGGCCCGCGCTTCGCCGGGATGTTGGGCGAGAAAATTGCTTGCTTCCTCTAGTGTGGTGGGTCTGATGTAATCGAACTCAGGTAATCCGGGGTGTGCTGTAATCATATTCACCTCTTCAGAGAATTAACCACGGAGGGCGCGGCGTTCAAGAAGATTCTTTAAGAGTTTTCCCGCGCGCTCCGTGATTACTTTAACACTTATTCGTAACTGATATTCTCGCGTTCCTTCACGCCGAACTTTGACGGCTAAACGTCGATCTCAAGTTCTTTCACATTTTCGAACTCTTTATCAATGTTCCGTGCAGGGATGATCAGGAAGATCAGGTTCAGCAGAATGCCTACGACGGCAGCGGTAGCGATGGCAGGCAGTTCTAGGCCAAAGAACGGAATCAAGCCGCCGGGAAAACCAATGTTGCCGCCAATACCGATCACGAGAATCGTAGAGATCACTGCCAGTTTGCGCGGATCGAACAAGTTGACTTTGCGTGAAATCATCAATGCAATGCCCTGAGCACCGATGACGCCAAAGAGATAGATTGCCAGTCCGCCGGTCACAGCCGTCGGCAGCGTGCCAACCAGTGCTGCCAGCTTGCCTACGAAACCAAGCAGCATGGCAATGCCGCCCGCCATAATGAGCACTGGACCCGAATAGTTCCGCGTAATCGCCATGAGCGAATTATTTTCGCCATAGTTGGTGCCTGCACAACCGCCCAATAGCCCGTTAATTGTGTCACCAACGCCGTCACACACCAGATTCAGACCGACGAACCGACTGAGTTTGATGGCTGGTTTGCCAAGCTCGGCAGCCAATTGGTCTACATAGAGGCTGATCTGATACAAGTGGGCTGTGCTTTCAGGTATCGTCGCAATGGCAATTGGCGCAATAGCAAAGACCGCCGCACCTGTGAAAATCGGCAACGTGAAGTTAGGTACACGTACCCAATCCGCCTGGGCTACCGGTTGGAAATTCACCAGCGGCATGCCTGCTACTGAGTTGCCGAACATATAAGCTCCTTCAGGATGTGTCATGAAGAGCGCTACGACGTAACCGACAATCCCACCCAGCAACACTGGAAGCATGCCTAGAAAGCCACGGCCCCGCAGATAGACCGAGAACAAGATGGTGGTAAACAATGTGATCAAGGACACGATCCACCAGCTCGGTGCTGACATCGGTGTCCCGTCCGCTGTTGTTAACATGACAGTGCCGCTGGCTTGCTGCAGAGCGACGTAAGCCAGCGCAATACCAATAACACATGCCACCGACCCCGTTATCTCTGCTGGCAGGATCTTGTCTAGGCGTTCTTTCCCAACGAAGCGAATCAAGACGCCAACCAACACGTTGACCACGCCTGTCAACATGATGCCGCCCTGTGCAATCTGGATGCGGGTAACCGGATCAGGGATGCTGTAAACATTCGTTATCGTAATTGCTGTAATCGGGGCGATGTAAGAGAAACTGGAGCCATAGTAGAGGGGAATGTAACTTTTGGTTAGGCGTGACGAAATCAATAAGGCGATCACAGTTGCTAGGCCTGAAGCAAACAGCGTCACGCCAACGTCAAATGTAGTGAGGACAGCGACCAGCACTGTCGCGGGAAACATGGTTAAGACGTGCTGAAAAGCGAGACCAATCATCGCGCCCAAAGGCGGGGCATCAGTGGGCAGATAGCCAACAAACTTCTTGGCAGGGACAGCAGTAGTAGCCATGCGAACGCTCCTTTTCCTGAATGAACTGTGACCTCGAGAGGTGGGTCGGAACGACGACAACTTCAGCACGGTGAGAGTGGTTGCTGGATGCTGGGCGATTCACCCCCTGTCATTCATCTTTTACTACAGCCGGTGGTGCTGGAACATGGAGGAATGACATCGGATTTCTAATGTAGTCTGAATCAAGAGGCCTGTCTACTGCTAGATGTCATCGGTTAGAAGTATAGAATTCACTGCCCGAAAAGGCAAATCGCGGCGAGCCAAAATCCTCGACCTGCTGTCAACCTCTTACTCGCATAAGTGACATTCGTCAGTTGACAATCTGGCCGGGTCCTCTTACGCTGTTGACATTGATCGAGTGGTCTCCAGGACCTTGGGCAAAGCATTGACTCGAACGAAGGAAGGAGCGGGCGCATGAACGCACGAAATCCAGTACTGACGTTGGCTGTGAACGGCGTGTGGGTCTTGAGCCTTGGAGCCGTCGTCTATCTTAAATGGATTCGACCCTGGCACTTGCGCTGGGGCGCTACGGACGACGAGGTCAATTGCTCATTACCCGGCGATGATCAGATACCTACCGCGACCTGGTGCACGACCCGGGCCATCACGATCGCCGCGCCGCCGGCCGCCGTCTGGCCCTGGCTGGTGCAGCTGGGCTATCGGCGTGCGGGCTGGTACAGCTACGATCGGTTCGACAATGACGGCGTCGTGGTGAAGCGCATCATTCCTGAGCTGCAACATTTGGCCGTCGGCGACATGCTGTTGACCGATGCCACGGGTGGCTTCCGGGTCGAAGCGATTGAGCCTGAGCGATCGCTCGTCATGCTGATCCACGGCGCAGCCATGGGAATGGACGCCGACATCAGCTCGGCGTTGGTACTCAACCCGATCGGCCAGCAGCACACGCGGCTCATTTTGCGCGCGCGCGCTGACTTCCGCGGCTGGCGCGAGAAGTTGTGGGGCTGGTTGCTGTTCGATGCGGGCGACTTCGTGATGATGCGAAAAATGCTGCTGGGCATTAAGGAACGCGCGGAGTGTCTTCATACGGTGTGACTCGCCTGCACAAAAATTGCCGATTGAAATGGACTGGGAGTGATTCCTCTGTTGGGGAAAAGTTGAAACGATGTCATGGCCGCGTGCATTGACAGATAAAGACTCGCTGTGTAATATGTCGCGTGGCAGGTTTAAGCGGCACCCCTCACAGCCGCTCATTGACCACCCTCATTTCTGATTACTACATCAAGGGGGAATTATGACCAGACGCCGCGTGTACTACGTCCTGTTGTCCTGGTGTGTCGTTTCCTCAATTCTCTTGTCCAGCGTCAGCGAGGCGTTGGCTTGGGACCCACCCGCTACTCACTCTCAACCGCAAACTTCCGTTTCAAATCCTCCCGATCATCCGCTAACGTCTCAGACGGCTAGTCTGCCAGCGCTTTCGCTGATGCAGACCGCCGGGCACTTGAGGCTGGCGCCCGCGATCGATCTTGATGGTGATCCGGCGACCAACCCCACTGCCGATGTGCCTGTGCCCGTCATCGATCTGGTCGGCCAGCTGGGTGGGATCGTGACGTTGGCCGCACAAGTCGAAACGCGCGCTGATCGCCGTGCTTTGCCCAAGGTGCCGGTCACGTTTCGCTTGTGGAATGAACGCGGCGACATCCTTTACGAGCGCACCATTCCCAGCGATGAGTGGGGGGCGGCGAGCGTTGAGCTGCCTGTCGTTGACCTGGCCAGTGGTTATGCTTATGCCGCCAGTGCGCCCGGTTACGGGCAAACGGAAACCCGCCGCTTCCATTTTGATCCGGCGCGGGTGTCGTATCGTGCCCATGTGGACGGCACCCAGCTCTGGTATTGGCGTGCGGGTCCGGGGCGGGTGCAGTTGACGCTGCGTTCGCCTGTGCCGCTCAACGCCGAACGCGATCAGGCTGTGCTTACCGTGATCCGCAGTGCGCCGGAGTCGTCGGCTGATCCTGAAAGGAAAACCAGTGAGCCGTCGGCCAGCCAGGAACCGCTGCGCTTTCCTGAGCTGACCATGCGCATCGTGGGTGCATACACGGCGACACTTGACGTTCAACTGCCGACCGGCGATTATGCGTTCCTGGGGCGGCTCACCGTCAACGGTACGACCACCGAACAATTCCTGTCGCAAGCCATCCGGCTTCAAATCGAAGGGCAATCTGGCGCGCAGACAGCCAAAGCGATTTCCAGTTCAGCGGTGGGAGCCGCTGCCCCTGAATACAGTCTGGTACAGTACCAGGCGCCTGAAGGCCGGGCGATCTTCGATCTGCTCAAGAGCGATCAGGTGCCGCCGTTGAGCGACGAATGGACCGATCAACGCGAATTCGTCAAATCCTGGCGCACCGGGCCGTTCGAATGGCGTGAAGAACATTACGCCATTGAAGTTGAAACGCACGTCACCGACGGCAAGAAAGCCGTCGCGCTGAAAGACTTCGATTACGATCCGCTGGCCCGGCGTTACACCATTGCCATTAAATCGCTGCAAGCTCAGCCGATCAGTGATGTACTGCGCATCGACGTGCTGGGACCGGGCGGCGCCATCCTGCGGCATCAAGACCTGCCGATCGTGCTCGAACCTGATCGGGTCTTCGAATATACCGTCGAGGTGCCGGCGGAACTCGGTCAACCCGAGGGGCTGCGCGTTACACTGGACGATCCCCTGATCGAAGATATCAAATCGATCATTGCCGCCGTGCAGCGGCTGTACTCCATCCTCTCCACCAAGGGCAAAGCCGAGTGGAAACTGAACGGCTTTATCCGCGCCTACATTGAACTCCTCACCGTCAAACTGGTCGAAGTCAAGTATGACTTCCCGCCTTACGATCATTGGCCCGAAGTCAAATCTGACTTTTTGGAAGAGCTCCTGAGCGATCCCTGGAGCTTGTTATTGCGCTTAGGCGCAGGTGCGCTGGATGGCGTGCAGCTATTCCGCATCAACTGGTGGGAAGTGCTCAAAGCCCTCTGGCGGCGTCAGCTCACACTGGATCAGTTGCTGGATAAAATCATTGCCGCCCTTTCTGTGGATCTGGGCGGTGCTGGGTTGGATGTGGGCGTTGAAGCTGGCTTCAAAGTGACGGTGGATGTCAGCAAGTGCCCCGACCCAGAAGCGCTGGAGAATTTGAAGCAGCGCTTGTCCGACTTGGCTTTACGCCTGAAGCAGCACATGGAAGTGCTCGATAAATTCTTCCCCATCGGCAATACCGTGCAGTTGTATCCACCGCTGGGTCTGAAACTGGCCGGTGTCCAGCTCAACATCAACGGCGATGTCGATTTTACGCCGTGGACGATGACGATGGTGGGCCAGGGTTCGGTGGGCTTTACGGCTCGCGTCGGTTTGTATTTCGACTTTTCGATTTTACGTTTTTTGAAGGATCTGTTCGGCAACTTCGACCTCAAAGACCCGACCGTACAGCGGCGGCTTAAAATCGTGGGCTGGTTTGCCATCGCCGAGGCCATCACCAAGTATGCTAAGGCGATCGTGAAATGGGTGGATATCATCAATATCATCTACGACATTGTTGGCATTCGCATCCCGGAGGGCGACTGCGATCCTGATCCACCCGACCCGCGACCCCCGGACGATCGCCAGGATGTCTGGCAAGGCATTGAGCGTTTCTATCAAGGCCAGACCGCCGATGCCACGATCGATAATCTGACTAGCTTGATCCAGCGCGCTCAGGCGCTGGGGCTGGTGCGCGCCGAGCGACTGTTGACGTGGCGACTGCGCCAGGCGGAGCTGGGTCAGTTTACGACCGATGCCGATCACTACGTGAGCTATGTCGAAGACAGTCTGGACACGCTGCTGAGTGCACAGCTCGAAATCGCCGACATCTTAACGGGCACCATCCCGATCACCGACGAGCTGGTTTTGACGCAGACGATCGAGGCCCGCCTGACTCAGGCTTGGGCGGATGTCGGCGCGCTGCCTTACGCCGTCGAACAGCAGCAAATCCTGGATAGTGTGAACGCAGCCCAACTTGAGTATGACGATCTGCGCGGGGAAGAGCTGGAACTGTATAACGAGCTACGCCAGCTATTTACGACCGATGCTGTCGGCGTGGTCGCTTCCGGCTTTGCCGAAGCGACGATCTCGGCGCTGGAGTCGGCCGGTTTACCCTGGCAGCTGGTCAGCCCGTGGCCGGGCGACGGGGCATTTCGCGGCAGGCCCGCTCCTTACTTTGCGCCGGAGCTCGCCCCGCACACGTTGATCATGCCCTCGGGTGGCTTGCATCTCGTCGCGAATTCGCCCACCGCGCAAGCCTGGTTGGATCAATATGTTGCCACCGGCGGGTTGCTGATCGTCTTCACGCAGGCTTTTGGCGACGACTGGCGTGCGCTGCCCGGCGGTGAAGTGAGCGGTGTGGGCTACGAAGAAGATCAACGCTGGCAGCATGCCACCGTCAAAGCCGAGATTCCATCGGACTGGTTAGTCTGGATGGGCATCGAGAAGCCGGACATCCAGGTCGATGGCGCTTTCACGACATGGCCGGCTAATGCGAATCTCCTCCTACGTCGCACGTTCGGCAGATACGCCGGGTCTCCGATCATGATCGAGTATGCGCATGGCGCGGGCACGGTGTTGGCCACCACGGCTTACGGCGATTGGGCCTGGCAGGCGGGCTACTGGTGGGGTGACGATTGGCAAATGACGCGTTCGTTGTTGATTCGCGGCTACTTGCTAAGCCACGACCAGGATGTGGGCGACGTCTTTGCCGCCGATCCGGCGACGACCGTCAATGTATCATTCCCCTTCACCAACACCGGCACGTTCACGACCACCCGAGTGGACGTGGTCCTGCCGGTACGCCTGGGCTACTGGGGCCAGGACTACCGCGCGGTGATTCCGGTAACTGTGCCGCCGGGTCAGACGACGACCATCAATGCTTCTCTTCAGACCCCGCCTGTGATGCGCGGCGTTCATGATTGGACGCAGATCGGTTTGGATCGCCTGCTAGTGACGGCGCACACG
>JAUQXC010000681.1 GCA_030834825.1 Thermoflexales bacterium | reverse complement strand
GGCCCACCTGACGATCGAGTTTTCGCCTTGCCCGTTCACTTCATCACTGGTAAAATCGCGCCGCTCTAAGTAACACGCCCCCGTCGTCTAGTGGACCAGGACGCGGCCCTTTCAAGGCCAAAACGCGGATTCGAATTCCGCCGGGGGCACACTCACGGGAACCTACAATCACGGTTCCCGTTTTTCGTTTGAACCGCGAAATGGACTATAATTCTCTGGACGGTTCATTTGCTTTGTCTATGTCGGGGGCACATCATGTCGGGAAAGTATTTTGAAGACCTCGAAGTCGGTCAGCGCATTCAGCACCACCTCGCCCGCACGGTCACCGAGATGGACAACGTGCTCTTCTGCGCGTTGACGCTCAACACCCAACCACTGCACATCGACGAAGAGTTTGCGGCCAAAACGCCGTTCGGCCAGCGCATCGTCAACGGCCTCTACACGCTGGGACTCGTCGTCGGGCTTAGCGTTTCCGATCTGACCGAAGGCACGATTGTGGCCAACCTGGGCTACGCTAAAGTGGTGCATCCCCAACCCGTCTTTCACGGTGATACCCTGCACGCCGAAACCGAAGTGTTGGAAAAGCGCGAGTCCGCCTCCAAACCCGATCGCGGCATTGTGCGACTGCGGCAGATCGGGCGCAAGCAGGATGGAACGATCGTCGTAGAGTTGGAACGAACAGTCATGTTCCTAAAACGTGAAACGTAAAACGTACGGGGCATTTTACGTTTCACGGGTTACGCTTTACGCAAGGAGTTGTTTATGCGCCCACGTCGTTGTCTGCTTTTCATGCCCGGCGACGATCTCAAGAAAATTCAGAAAGGCATCCGCCTGGGCGTCGATGCGATTGTGATGGATCTGGAAGACGGCGTCGCGCTCAAGCGCAAAGCCGAGGCGCGTGCGACCATTGCCACCGCCCTACGCGATCTGCCCTTCGGTCGATCAGAACGTGTGGTGCGCATCAACCCGATCGGCTCCGGCCTCGAACAGGCCGATCTCGATGCGGTGCTGCCGCAGCGCCCCGACAGCATTTTATTGCCTAAAGTGGAGCACGCCGGGCACATCCAGTGGTTGGCCGAAACCATCGCCGATCCGAGCGTTCGAGTGCTGGCTCTGATCGAAACCGCGCGCGGCGTGGTGAACTTGCGCGAGATCGCCGCCGCCAGCGATCGGCTCGACGCCCTGATCTTCGGCGCAGAGGATCTGGCAGGCGACATCGGCGCGACGCGCACCCAGGCCGGTTGGGAAGTCTTCTACGCGCGCAGCGCCGTCGTCACTCACGCGGCGGCCTGCGGCCTGCAGGCGATCGACACGCTCGTTATCGACTTCAACGACGAGGCCGCGCTGATCGAAGATGCCCGGCTCGGGGCACAATTGGGGTTCAGCGGCAAGCTCGCCATCCATCCCCGGCAAGTCGACGTGATCCAGGCGATCTTCACTCCGAGCGACGAGCAGATCGCCCAGGCCCAACGGTTGATCCTGGTCCATGAAGAACAGCAGGCGCAAGGCAGCGGCGCGTTTGCCTTTGAAGGCAAGATGATCGATCGGCCGGCCATCCGCGCCGCACAGCAGGTTATCACGAAGGCCCAGGCCGCTGGCAAAATCCCCAGGAACCCATGAAAGGCACGCTATGACTCGCTATGTCGATCCGCCGCACCCCCGGCTCTCCGCCCGTTTTGATGACGCGCTGGTCCTGGCGCATCATTTGCACGCCGGCCAAACGCGCAAAGGCACGTCGATACCCTACATCAGCCATTTGCTGGCGGTCACCGCGATCGTGATCGAAAATGACGGCACCGAAGATGAAGCGATCGCCGCACTGCTACACGATGCCATTGAAGATGCAGGGGGTGATGCGGTGCGCAGCGTGATCCATGAGCGCTTTGGCGACGAGGTGCTGGCCATCGTGGAGGGTTTGACGGATACCGATCAAACGCCCAAGCCGCCATGGCGTGCGCGCAAAGAGGCCTACCTGGCACACTTGAACGAAGCCGCCGAGTCCGTGCTGCTAGTCTCACTGGCCGATAAAATCCACAATGCCGGTTCTGTTTTGCGTGACTTACGGAATAACGGAGACAGCGTGTGGGCGCGTTTTACGGGCGGCAAAGAGGGGACGTTGTGGTACTACCGCGCTTTGACCGACACGTTCAAAACGCTGGAAACCTCTCCCCTGGTAGCCCAGCTCGATCGGATTGTCAGCGAACTCGAGCAGTTGAGTCGTGCTATAGACGGTGGCGGCTGACGTTATTGGCCGTCACAATGGCCGAGACAAAGGCCAAAATCAGTCCGACGACTACACCAACGCCAACGCCCCCTTCGCCGCCAAGCCCACTGCCAATGACCGCGCCGAAGACTGCAAACACCATGCCGCCAACGCTGAGGGCCATAACAAACGCGAAGGCGCGCTCGAGGAACACAAGACAGCCGCTCTTTTCTTCGACGCCAGTATCGACCTGGTAGTTGTGCTGGTAGGTGTGCTGCTCAATCTTGTCGCGCCCGACCACGTCGCGCCCGATGCCGACCGAACCGCTGGCGTTCTGGATATTGACGCCCCCGCTCCGAATGTGCTGGGCCTGCTGCGCGCGTTTCTTCCTCTTCTGCTGCTGCTCCTGCTGCCACGCGTACGCCAGCTGCCGCTGCATTTGTTCCTGCTGCTGCTGCCACTGTGGTTTCATCATCACCTCCACATGCCCGGAACTTGCCTCCATCCTAACCGGCAGGCGTGTCCTAAGCGTGTTTTTTGGCGCGGACCTGCGCCCCGGCGAGGTGAGCTAGCCGGTCAATTCGATGAGAGATTGCCCCCGATCAACCACCTGCCCTGACTTAACCAGCACCCTCGCTACGCGGCCGTCATGCGACGCGGTGATCTTGATCTCCATCTTCATGGCTTCCAACACCAGCAACGGCTGACCACGCTGCACGGTGTCGCCCGCACTCACCAGCACTTTGGTGATCTGCCCCGGCATGGCGGCTGACAAGTTGTCTTCACCGGGATGCTGTTTCTGGCGCGCGCGACGTGGATCGGGCTGACGGAGTTCAAACACAGCGCCGGCAATGGAGACATAGCGGGTTGAACCGTCACGCGCCACATACGCCGTGTGCCGCTGGCCGTCGAGGGTGAATGAAATTTCGTCGGCGTGGGCACATTCAACCCGCACGTCATAGGTGCGATCACCGATCGTGATGTGATAGCCTTCGGCATGTGGTTCGATCTGTACCGCGACGACTTCCTGGTCAGCCTGATAGTGAATCTCCATCCAACACCTCGGTTTGAATGAACAAGGGCTGCTATGATTGTAACTTAAACTTGGTTGGCCAACGAAACCGCCCGGCTGCAAAAGGCAAAGCCTCGGCAGCCGGGCGGCAAAGCAGCTGGCGATTCAAATCCTACCTAATGACCAGCGGCAAGAAGACTCGGCGTGGCTGCAAGGTGATGATAAAGACATCGGTGTCACTCTTGGCGCCATCGCTGGCCTTGACCGTGACGGTGGAGGTGCCCCACCAGCCCGGCGCTGGATTCAGATCGATGAAGTCTCCGGCGTCGATACTGGCACCCACGCCTGCGTCACTGACACTTTGAATCGTGTAGGTAAGTTGACTGTCGGACGATTCCGCATCACTGGCATAGGGCCAGAGATCGATGACGTTGTTGGCCGGACCGGCCAAGCGTGTGACATTGGGAATGCCGCTGAGCGTGGGGGCCGTATCATAATCGATCGTGTTCTGGTAGGCTTCAAACAAGGCGTGATGATCACTGTGCCCGCGCGACACCCACGCGCTGTAGAAGTTGGCTACCGTATTATCGTTCTGGTTATAGATGACATCCCAGATTTCGGCGAAGCCGTTGGGCGCATCCCACACATCCAATCCGTCATTGGCGTGATCCGTCATATCCCATAACCAGCCCGCCAGGCGACCTTCCACTCTTTCACCGTCATCCCAACTAGCCGACGACCAGCTGGGCGTCTCCAAGTTTAAGGTCGAACCGCTGGCCCAACGGTAGAAGTTTTCATTGCGCACCGCCATGGAGAAGTAGTTGGCCCAGCCTTCCGTCCAGGCGCAGTTCCAGTTGCCGATGTATTGAATGTAATGCGGCGACGGGCAGTCGTTGGTGGGGAATGCCCCCGAGCCACCATACACATTCTGCATAATCGCGTGACCGTATTCGTGAATGATGGTGCTGGCCGAATTGCGGGTGGTGCCTTCTAGATTGACCTTGGAGTAGTCAAAGTAATCACCATCGGTGCTGGTATACGACCACTCCGCGGTGGTGCCATCGGGATCCCACGATCCGTTGCTGCCGCAATAGGGTGTGCAATACCACGGATGGAAGAAGGCCTCCAGCATATCGGCATAAACCCACCAGGCAAAGCGCCCATCCCACGACGAGCTGGGCTTCCAGCCCCCAATGTCACGTGTGCCATCAGCATAAGGTCCAAAGACACCCGTCGTGACATTGTAAGTACCCGGCACGTCGAATTCCTCGCCGGAATTAAAGTTGCCATCGGGGACGATGCGAAGTGCGCTAAGCGCCATGTTGACATGCTTGTAATACGTGTACATGCGAACCTTGAACTGACCCGGGTTCGCGATGGTCACGCTGTACGAGCCATCCCACTCGGAGTAAGCCCAAGCCAAGTGACTGTCGCCAGAATTCAAAATCTCGACGAGGATTTTTACAGGCTGCTGCACACCGGCGCGATCGTCGTAGTACCAGCGTCCGGTAATCGTAATATTGCCGGCCGGCGCGTCGGGCGCGGCAGGTCGATCGGGTTGGGGCGCATCACCCGGCGCAGAATCATCGGCAGGCGCTGCCGGGGCATTAAGTGAGGGTGGGCCATTGAGCGCATAGGCTTCCTGTTGAATTTCTGTCACGCCGATGTCGGCCGTGAGGGCGGTTCCCGCCGGCACAGCCAGTGCGGGGGTGACACCATACCTCCAGCCCAGGCTGGTTTCTGCCGCAGCCGCATGGAAATACAGTGTAGCCAGATCGGCCCACACGTTCTCCTCGTCCAACACCCGCTGCGCAGAGGCTTGCAGCAGCGCATTGCCAGTGCCCGTCGCTTGCAGTTCAGCCTTGAAAGACACAGGCTCATCGGCTTTCAGGTCGACCTGCCACTCAGTTTGATCAGACAGCGCAGCAAGATTGGCGGGGAGCAGCAGCCGCACGCTGACGCCCGCTGAATCGACGCGGCGACTGACCACGGTGATCGCCGCGACAACAGCGCGATCTAAACGTGGCAGCTCATCCAGTGTCAGGGTAATTTCCAATGGAGTGTGTGGATCGCCGTTCACGACGATGGGCTGAGGAGTGGTCACAGCCGGTGCACGTCCAATGACGATACCCAAAATAGGGGCTACCCATAAACCAAGACTTAATCCATAACGAACGATTTTGTTGGCAAACGTATTCATGGTCTTCCTCCCTTGGAGCCATGGCGCCTGTCCGATGACGTCGGCAGGCCACTATGAAGCGGGCACAGCGGGCGGCGGTGTCGGCGTCCCCGCCACAGGCGTTTGATCGGGTTCAGGCAAATTCAAATAGATAGTTGCGAGATCGGCCCAGACATCTCCGTTCCCAAACTCATGCCGGGTATGTCCACTTAGTTCAAGATTTCCTCCTGTCGTGAACCGTAAACGAGATCGCAGGGTGACAGGCTGTTCCGCAGCGAGATCACCTTGCCAGGTGATTTCGCCCTCAACGAGTATGATGCCCGTGGGTAACAACAAAGTCGCGGTGACTTGTGGAACTGCACGCGCAGTTTTGACGGTTAATGTAGCATCGACTTCATCACCAAGC
>JAUQXC010000680.1 GCA_030834825.1 Thermoflexales bacterium | reverse complement strand
GCTCTTGCTGGGGCGCAAGACGTGGCAAATCCATGGCGGCGCGTTTGAACCGGTACCGGCCGGCGACCCCATCGCTGATCCGATGAACGCCATCAGCAAGTATGTGGTGTCGACGACGCTGCCATCGGCCTCGGCCTGGCGGAATTCGACCCTCATCAGCCGCAATGTGGTCGAGGCGGTACGCGAGTTAAAACAGCAACCGGGCAAGGACATTTTGATGGATGGCAGCAGCGTGTTGATTCACACGCTCATAGGTGAAAACCTAATCGACGAATACCTGCTGCACGTCTATCCGCTGGTGCTGGGCAGCGGCAAGCAGCTATTTCCCCCGGGCAAGCGCGTCAATCTGAAGCTCATCGACTCACAGGCGCTGCCCACCGGGGTGGTGTTCCAGCGCTATCAGTCTGTCGCATAGAAAGCAGCGCGTGACGATGAGCAAGGTCGATCTACACGACGACGATCTGACGCGCTTTGAAGCGCAGGGCGCAGCGCCATTGCCGATCGCGATCGATGAAGGCTGCATCGAACACGACGGCGCTCGCATCTGGTTCGCAACCTATGGCTCCGGCTTACCGGTGATCTTGCTGCACGGCGGCCTGGGCCACAGCGGCAACTGGGGCTATCAGGTTCCGGCGTTGATCGAACGCGGCTATCGCGTCATCGTGATCGATAGTCGCGGCCACGGGCGCAGCACGCGCGATGCGCGCCCGTTCAGTTATGAAGTCATGGCCGGCGATGTCACAGCGGTGATGGATACGATGCGCCTTAAAACGGCCGCGCTGGTAGGCTGGAGCGACGGCGCGTGCACGGCGCTGGTGCTTGCCTCGAAGCAGCCCGATCGAGTGGCGGGCGTGTTCTTCTTCGCCTGCAATATGGATCCGAGCGGCACCAAGGAATTTGTATTCACACCCATAATCGGACGATGCCTCAGTCGGCATAAGCAAGATTACGCCCAGCTCTCGGCTACACCCGATCGGTTTGATGAGTTTTCCGAGGCCGTTGGTCTGATGCAGCGCACGCAGCCCAACTATTCGGCGGACGATCTGGCGCGGATCAGCGTGCCGGTCACGATCGTCCAAAGTGAGTACGACGAGTTCATTAAGCGCGAACATGCTGAATATTTGGCGCGCAGCATTCCCGGCGCGGAATTCATCCATCTACCGGGTGTGAGCCATTTTGCTCCGTTACAGCGGCCCGCGCAATTTAATGGCGTGCTGTTGACGTTTCTCGGTAAGGTTCAACCTTCTTGGGACGCAGATGAACGCTGATTTTTCTTTGTCCGTGAAATCAGCGTCCCAGTTTTTCTATTTTGGACTGCGGCCTGTCCGCGTTAGCCGAGCAATACCGAATGCCAGAGGAGTCAGCGATGGTGTCTAATCGTTCTATGCCACCCGGCGTCATCATTCCCGAGATCGCGTACACGGACGCGGGCGAAGCCGCTGCATGGCTGTGTGCGGCCTTTGGCTTCACGGAGCGACTTCGGATTGGCGACCATCGCGCTCAACTCTGTCTTGGCAACGAATCGATCATCGTGGTGGAACAGCCCGCCGGTCATGAAGCCGCCGGCAGCGCAAGCGGGTTTTCGGTCATGGTGCAAGTCGAAAACGTAGACGCCCACTATGAGCGCGCCCGAGGGCGCGGTGCGCAGATCATTCAACCGCCGACCGGTTACGCATACGGTGAGCGGCAATACACCGCCGAAGACCTTGGCGGCTATCGCTGGACGTTCTCGCAAAGCCTGGCCGATGTCGATCCAGCAGAATGGGGTGGCACCTTGATCGAACATACCGACGATACAACACTTGGTCCGTAAATACCGGAAAGGAGTAGTTAAGATGGCAAAGCATGAACTGTTAGTGGATTTCATTATTTCACTGGACGGCTACGCCTCCGCAGAAGGCTGGCCCGGTTTTTGGGGGCTGGAGGGACCCGAATATCTCGCCTGGCTCGCTCAGGTGCCCGAACGCGACTATACGATCTTGATGGGAGCGAACACATACCGGCTGATGTACGGATTCACCGTGGGGGCTGAAACATTGAGACCAGACGAACAAGCCGTCACCAACGAGCTGACCCAAGCGACCAAGGTGGTATTCTCCTCGACGCTGCAAGACCCGCTGCCGTGGGCCAATACCCGGTTGGTCAGCGGGGATGCGGTTGAGGTTGTCAGAGCGATGAAGCGGGAAGGCAGCAGCTCAATGAGCACTCTTGGCAGCCTCAGCCTGTGTCGCTCGCTTCTCAAGGCAGGCCTCGTGGACCGTTTCCGGGTAGTCATCTTCCCGGTAATCACCGGCAGCACCGGCTCCGAACGGATCTACGACGGTTACCCCGATGTGGCCCTCGACATGGTTGCCAGCCGAACGTT